>JBOHKD010000094.1:0-5859 GCA_050728895.1 Aestuariivirga sp. | reverse complement strand
GGGGGAGGGAGGAAATAAAAGGACTTAGATGTTCGAAACCCTAAGCGAGCGCCTGTCGGGCATTCTGGACAAGATCACCGGCCGCGGTGCGCTTTCCGAAGCCGATGTCGATGAGGCGGCGCGCGAGGTCAGGCGGGCGCTGCTGGAAGCCGACGTGGCGCTGGAAGTGGTGCGCTCCTTCATCGACAAGGTGAAGGCCAAGGCCGTGGGGGCGGAGATCGTCAAGTCGATCCGGCCGGGCCAGATGGTGGTGAAGATCGTCCACGACGCCCTCGTCGAAACGCTGGGCTCGGAAAGCTCGGCTCTTAATCTCCGCGCGGCACCTCCGGTTGCCATCCTGATGGTGGGCCTGCAAGGTTCGGGCAAGACGACCACGACGGCCAAGATCGCCAAGCGCCTCAGCGAGCGCGACAAGCGCAAGGTGCTGATGGCCTCGCTTGATACGCGCCGTCCCGCCGCCCAGGAACAGCTCGCCATTCTGGGCACGCAGGTGAAGGTCGACACACTTCCCATCGTCAATGGCGAGAGCCCCACGCAAATCGCCAAACGCGCCATGTCGGAAGCGCGCAAAGGCGGCTACGATGTGGTGATGCTCGATACGGCGGGCCGCCTTCACATCGACAAAGAATTGCTCGCCGAAGCGGCCTCGGTACGCGATATCGCCAAGCCCAATGAAACTTTGCTGGTGGCCGATGCGCTGACGGGGCAGGACGCGGTCAATCTGGCCCGCGCCTTCGATGAAAAGATCGGCATTTCCGGCATCGTGCTGACGCGGATCGACGGCGATGGCCGGGGCGGTGCCGCCCTTTCCATGCGCGCCGTCACGGGCAAGCCCATCAAGCTCATGGGCACGGGCGAACGGCTCGATGGCCTTGAAGATTTTCACCCGGAGCGGATCGCGGGCCGCATTCTCGGCATGGGCGATGTGGTCAGCCTGGTCGAGAAGGCAGCCCTCAACATCGACCACGACAAGGCGAAGAAAATCGCCGAGCGGATGCGCAAAGGTTCCTTCGATCTTGAAGATCTGGCCGACCAGTTGCGGCAATTGCAGAAGCTTGGCGGCATGGGCGGCATGATGAATCTCCTGCCCGGCATGGGCAAGATCAAGAAGCAGATCGAAGGGGCCGATCTCGACAATTCCGTGTTGAAGCGCCAGATGGCGATTATCGGCTCGATGACGGCTTACGAGAAGCGCAATCCGAAAGTGATGAACGCCAATCGCAAGAAGCGGGTGGCGGCGGGCTCCGGCACCAGGGTCGAGGAGATCAACCGGCTGCTCAAGATGCATGTGCAAATGGCCGCCATGATGAAGCAGATGGGCCAGGGCAAGGGCCTGTTCGGCAAGATGATGGGCGGCAAGGCCGCGCCCGATGCGGCGGAGCTGGAAAAGATGCAGGCCGAGCTTGCCAAAATGAATCCGGATGCGCTTCCCCCCGAATTGAAAGACATGATGCAAGGCGGCGCCTTGCCGCAAATGCCTGCGGGCCTTCCGGGTCTGGGCGGATTGCCGGGGCTCGGGGCTACGCCCTTCAGAGGATTTCCGGGTCTTCCGGGAAAGAGGAAATGAACGCAAGTCACAACATCAATCACAAGGAGCAATAGACATGGCTGTTAAGATCAGGCTCGCGCGCGCGGGCACCAAGAAGCGTCCCTATTATCACATCGTGATCGCCGACGCGGGCTCGCCACGTGACGGCAAGTTCATCGATGTCGTGGGTTCGTTCAACCCGATGCTGGCCAAAGCGGATGAAAAGCGCGTGCAGCTTGACAGCGAGAAGGCCGCCGCCTGGCTGAAGAAAGGCGCGCAGCCCACCGACCGCGTCTTGCGCTTTCTCGACAAGGCGGGTGTCGCCAAGCGCGAGGCCCGCAACAATCCCAAGAAGGCGCTGCCCGGCAAGAAGCGTCTTGAGCGCGAGGAGGTGCAGGCGGACGCCGCCGCCAAGGCCGCCGAAGCCGCCGCAGCGCCAGCCGTGGAAGCCGCTGCCGCGCCGCAGTCGTAACGGTTGGCGCCATGACGCGGCGCGATCTGGTCTTGATCGGCGTCATCACCGGGGCCCATGGCGTCAAGGGCGAAGTGAAGCTGCGAAGCTTCACTTCCCGCCCGCAAGCCATCGCGACCTATGGCCCGCTCGAAACCGCATCGGGGGAACGGATCGAGATCGTGAAGCTCCGTACACAGATGGAAGGCTTCATCGCCGTTCTGAAAGATGTGACAGATCGTGACGCCGCCGAGGCATTGAAGGGCACGGAACTTTTTGTTCCCCGCGAGCGTCTTCCCGAACCCAAAGAAGACGAAATCTACCTCGGCGATCTCGTGGGTCTCGATGTGTGGGCGGCAGGCGAGTTGCTTGGCAGGGTCGCAGGCGTTGCGAACTATGGCGCCGGCGATCTCCTCGACGTAAAGGTTGAAGGCCGAAAAGATACGGTGCTGATCCCCTTCGGTTTTTCCAATGGCGTGACCGCGGGAAAAATCACGCTTGAACTGCCGGAGGGATTTCTGGATAGCGAATGACCTTTCAGGCAATCATATTGACGCTGTTCCCCGAAATGTTTCCGGGGCCGCTGGGCTTGTCGCTGGCGGGCAAGGCGCTGGAACAGGGGCTGTGGTCGCTGGAGGCCCGCGATATAAGGGCTTCCGCAACCGACCGGCATCGCACCGTCGACGATGGGCCAGCGGGTGGGGGACCCGGAATGGTGCTGAAACCCGATGTGCTCGCCGCCGCCATCGACGCCAGCGCCCATGTGGGCCCACGGCTGTTGATGAGCCCGAGGGGGATGCCGCTCACCCAAGCTCTCGTCCGGGAACTGGCTGCGGGACCGGGCCTTCTTATCGTCTGTGGCCGTTTCGAGGGTGTTGATGAAAGGGTGATTGAGAAACGTCAGCTCCGCGAGGTGTCGCTTGGCGATTTCGTGCTGTCAGGGGGCGAACCTGCGGCACTCGCTCTGCTTGACGCAGTGGTCAGGCTTCTGCCCGGCGTCATGGGAAAGCTTGAAAGCGGATTGGAGGAAAGTTTCGAGGACGGTCTTCTGGAACATCCCCATTATACCAAGCCCAATTTGTGGGAAGGCGCTGAAATACCCACCGTTCTGCTTTCCGGCGACCACAAGGCCATCGCCCGCTGGAAGCAGGAGCAGCGCGAGGCGCTGACCAAGGCGCGGCGCCCCGACCTCTGGAGGGCAAAGCCTCCGGGAAAGGTTTGATTTTCGCTTCGGTTGGCGCTATAGGCCCCCAACCCCCAAGAGGAATTCTATCCATGAATATCATTGAGCAGCTTGAAAAAGAGCAGGTGGCCGCCATTGCCGCCATCCGCGCCGTTCCCGACTTCAGCCCCGGCGACACCATCATTGTCAATGTCAAGGTGAAGGAAGGCGACCGCTCGCGTATCCAGGCCTATGAGGGCGTGTGCATCGCGCGTTCCGGCGGTGGCATCAACGAGAACTTCACGGTGCGCAAAATGTCCTATGGTGAAGGGGTGGAGCGCGTGTTCCCCGTCTATTCGCCGATGATCGACTCGATCAAGGTGGTGCGCCACGGCAAGGTCAGGCGCGCCAAGCTTTATTATCTCCGTGGCCGCACCGGCAAGTCGGCCCGCATCGCCGAAAAGCAGAAGGCCTTCGGACTGGCGGCCGTACCTACGAAGGATGCAGCCAGCGAAGGCTGATCGTCCCCACCATGTCCGCATGGCAGATTGGCGTTGCGCGCGCTTTGCAATTTGACTAGCAGGCGTTAAATAGCCGCGATGCCTAAGCCGCGCACGCTTTATGACAAGATTTGGGACGATCACTTGGTCCATGAGGCCGAGGATGGCACCTGTCTTCTCTACATCGACCGCCATCTTGTCCATGAGGTGACGAGCCCCCAGGCCTTCGAAGGCCTGCGCCTGGCGGGACGCAAGGTGCGCCACCCGGAGCGCACGCTAGCCGTGGTCGATCATAATGTGCCTACGACCGATCGCAGCCACGGCATCGCGGAACCCGAAAGCCGTATTCAGGTCGAAACGCTGGCGCAGAACTCACGCGAGTTCGGCATCGAGTATTTCAACGAACTCGACAAGCGCCAGGGCATCGTCCACATCATCGGCCCCGAACAGGGCTTCACGCTGCCCGGCACCACCATCGTCTGCGGCGACAGCCATACCTCCACCCATGGCGCATTTGGAGCACTGGCGCATGGCATCGGCACCTCGGAAGTCGAGCATGTGCTGGCGACGCAAACGCTGATCCAGAAGAAGGCGAAGAACATGCTGGTCGAGGTCGATGGCAAGCTGGCACCTCACGCCACCGCCAAGGACATCATCCTCGCCATCATCGGCGAGATCGGCACGGCGGGCGGCACCGGCTCGGTCATCGAATATGCCGGGGAGGCGATCCGCGATCTGTCGATGGAAGGCCGCATGACCGTATGCAACATGACCATCGAAGGCGGTGCCAGGGCCGGCATGATCGCTCCCGACGAGAAGGCCTATGATTACCTCAACGGCCGCCCCAAGGCGCCCAAGGGTGCGGCATGGGACCTCGCGCGCCGCTATTGGGACAGTCTGCACACCGACGAAGGCGCCCAGTTCGACCGCGTGGTGAAACTCGATGCCACTTCGCTCCCGCCCATCGTCTCGTGGGGAACGAGCCCCGAGGACGTGGTCTCGGTTCAGGGCGTGGTACCTAATCCCGATGACATTGCGGAAGAAGGCAAGCGGCAATCCAAATGGCGGGCGCTTGACTATATGGGTTTGAAGCCCGGCCAGAAGATTACCGATATTGCGCTCGACGTGGTGTGGATCGGCTCCTGCACCAATGGCCGTATTGAGGATTTGCGCAATGTGGCGAAGATCGTCGAAGGCAAGAAGATTGCCGGCAGTCTCGCCTATGCCATGATCGTGCCGGGTTCAGGCCTGGTCAAGGAACAGGCGGAAGCCGAGGGTCTCGATGTGATCTTCAAGGCGGCGGGCTTTGAATGGCGCGAACCCGGCTGTTCCATGTGTTTGGGCATGAACCCGGACCAGCTAAAACCCGGCCAGCGCTGCGCTTCCACGTCGAACCGCAATTTCGAGGGCCGCCAAGGCTACCGGGGCCGCACCCATCTGGTTAGCCCGCAAATGGCTGCCGCCGCGGCGCTGGCCGGGCATTTTGTGGATATAAGGAACTTTTTGCAGTGATACGCATTGTTAACAGTTGATGAACTTTCCGTTAAGAGTAATATCACCCAAGGGACATTAGGGTGGATCACAGGTTCACCATTGGCGTTAAATTGAGGGATTAGAAGTGGGTAGTTCAGTTCAAGCGGACACCAAGTTTCTGCGCCGCGTTCTTCTCGGCCTCGTCTTGCTGACACTGGTGACCGGCGGCATGGCGGGCTTCACAACCGTCCAGGCCATGACCGAGTTGACCGGCTACTGCGTCCTCTTCTGCCAATAACCGGCGGACATGACGGGACGATCCCTTTCGGGACTTTCCGCACCCTCACTCAACGATATTGAACGGCTTGCCGCCGTGGCCTTCGAGGGGCTTCCGGCGGAATTCCGCAAGTTGTGCGGCGAGATCGTCTTTCGCGTCGAGGATTTTCCCGCCGACGATGTGCTCGACGAGATGGCTGCCGAAACGCCCTTCGACATCCTCGGCCTTTTCCAGGGCGTAGGTCTCGCCCAGGATGCAGCGGTGGCCGAGACGGGCCGTCTGCCCAATATGGTCTATCTCTACCGGCGGCCCATCCTCGACTATTGGGCCGAGCACGAGGAAACCCTCGGCAAAATCGTCACCCATGTTCTCATCCACGAAATCGGGCATCACTTCGGTCTTTCGGACGCCGATATGGAAGCGATCGAAGCCGCGGCGGGTTAGAGCATGTTCCGCCAAAGTGTACAC
>JBOHKD010000093.1:0-5867 GCA_050728895.1 Aestuariivirga sp. | reverse complement strand
GTTCAAGAACCCACGTGCCGATGGGCACGATCAGGCCAGTTTCCTCGGCGATGGGTATGAAATCCTCCGGCAAAATAAGGCCGCGTTCGGGGTGCAACCAGCGCAGCAGGGCTTTGAAACCTACCGGCTCGCCGCTCCGGATATCGATCATGGGCTGGTAGTACAAAAGCAGCTCTTCTTTCTTCACGGCATTGCGCAAATCGAGTTCCAGCGCCCGCTTGGTCAAGATATGAAGCTGCATTTGCGGCTCGAAATAGCGGTAGGTGCCGCGCCCGTCTTCCTTGGCGCGGTAGAGCGCCAGATCGGAATTCTTCAGGAGCGACGCGCTGTCGGTGCCGTCATGGGGTGCCCGCGTGATGCCGACGCTGGCGCCGACATTGATGCGGTGACCGTGGATTTCGAAGGTTTCCGTCATGGCGGCGACCAGCCGGTGAGCCAGCAGATCGATATTATAGGATTCGGTCGCGGGTTCCTGAATAATGGCGAATTCGTCGCCGCCGAGTCTGGCCACGATATCGCCGCGGCGCACGCATTTCTTGAGCCGTTCGCTGGCGGTGACAATGAGTCCGTCGCCTACCGGATGGCCGAGAGTGTCGTTGACGGTCTTGAAGTGATCGAGATCGAGCAAGAGCAGGGCGAAACCGATGCCGCTGGCGGCGGTGCGTTTCAGCGCTCCGTCGAGCTGTTCGTGGAACAGCATGCGGTTTGGCAATCCGGTCAGCGAATCGTGATGCGCCAGATGGTGGATGTGCTGCTCGTGGCGTTTTCTCTCGGTGACATCGATGACCGCGGCAAGCGCTGCCTTGCGGCCGAGATAGTCCATCGGCCTGGAGAAGACGGAAGCGATGAACATGCTTCCGTCCGCCTTGCAATGCACCCAATCGCGATCGCCCGCGGAGGAGCCACCGGCGGCACGGATAAACACTTCCGCATCGTGACGGTATTCCGGCGGCCTTATATCCCCCGCCGTCATGCCGAGGAACTGCTGCTTGCTGAACCCATAGTGGTCGGCCGCGGCATCGTTGGCGGCGAGAAAACCCAAGGTTTCAAGATCGACAACCAGCATCGGCAGCGGATTGCTGTCGAACATCAGGCGGAAGGATTCTTCGCGTTGCTTGACCTCGGTGATGTCGACGCGGATACAAATGGCGCCGCCATCGGAGGTCTCGCGCTGGTCGTAGCGGATATAACGCCCGTCGCGAAACCGTTGTTCCTCGCTGCCGCGCTTGGCGCGGTGGCCGGCAAGGCGTTTGGCGATCCAGTCATCCACATTGCCGCCTTCGAGATCCTCGGGGTTAAGCGAGCTGGCGAAACTGGCGCGCAGCACTTCTTCATATGCGATGCCGGGCCTGAGCATGGGTGCGATCTCGGGAAAGAGTTCCGCATAGCGCCGATTCTACAGAACGTAGCGGTCCTGCGCATCCATGAAAACGATGCCCTCGGGTAAAACATCGATGGCTTCGCGCAGACGCGCGTGCGCCTCCTCGGCCAATTTGAACGCCGTCTGCTCCTTGACTTCGGCTTCCGCGAGGCTGGCCGTCAGGCGCCGG
Source organism: Aestuariivirga sp. (assembly GCA_050728895.1). GTDB lineage: Bacteria > Pseudomonadota > Alphaproteobacteria > Rhizobiales > Aestuariivirgaceae > Aestuariivirga. The sequence continues at coordinate 4,317 of JBOHKD010000093.1, read as the reverse complement.
AGTTCGAGCCGGTCAACCGTGATCCGCGCCAGGCTCTCGAGAATGGCGGCCTGTTGGTGGGAAATGGCGGCGCGTGGTTTGGTATCGAGGACCGCCAGCGTGCCGAGTTTGAAACCATCGGAATCGATCAGCGGTACTCCGGCATAAAAACGCATGTTAAGTTCGCCCGGAACGAAAGGATAATCCGCGAAACGCGGATCCTGCCTGGCATCGGGAATGCAAAGCACTCTCTCGCCCGCCAGGGTGTGGTCACAAAACCCGTTTAAGCGGCCGATCTCCTTGAGGTCGAAACCGATCCGGGCCTTGAACCAATGGCTCTCGGCATCGGCCACGGCAATGAAGGCGAAGGAGGTGCCGAGCAGGCTGGCGGCGAGACTGGCGATTTCATCGAAGGTCGGCTCCGCCGTGGTGCCGACGATCAGATAGCTGCCGAGGCGTTCCACGCGGGCCGCTTCATCGCGGACAACCGGCGCCATCTGGCCGTTATGGGGGACTTCCAGCATGCAAATACCCTTACGCAACGTCCTATTGATGATTTGGAAAATGAATTGGTACAAATAGAATGCACGATAAAGTTTAATTGCGTATTATAATGCAATCGGGAGATGTGAAGGCGAAGAACGCCATTTGCACGGAAAACGGACGAAAGTTTCGGCAATAACCATACCTTAACCTAAACGATCCACTATCGCCCCGTCAGTTCAGTGGAGTTCGGGTATGTCGAAACATGTTCGCCGCCTCGCAGGGGGTTTTTCCAGCACACGGTTTCTGCTCTCCATGGCCGCAACCCTGATGCTGGCCGCCTGTTCGCAATCGGTCGACCGGTTTTCTGAAACTTCATCCGCAGAAAATCCCTCCGACGTGGATCCCGTTTATACGGCTTCGGTTCCGGGCAAACAGAGACATGCGGCGGCGGCAAAGGACGACGACACGATCGTCTCGCGGCCCTTGAACGGCACGAAAACCTACGCTTACAATTACAACCGGAGCACGCCCGTCTATAAGACGCCGAAGGTGCCCCAAGTGGCGGACGAAGAATCCGCAAACCCCGGCCACGGCGGCAGCGTGACCGTCGGACAGGGCATGACCCTCTATTCCATCGCCAGGTCCAACAACCTCACGGTCGCCGAATTGGCCGCCGCCAACAAGCTGAAGTCTCCCTATGCTGTGCATCGCGGTCAGATCTTACGGATTCCGGGTGCCGCCGATGCGGTGACGCCGGCGGTGCGGACTGCTTCCGCCAAACATTCCACCGGGGGCACCCATGAAGTTGCATCGGGTGAGACATTGTTCTCGCTCGGCCGCAAATATGGTGTCTCTCCCTATGCCATCGCCGATCTCAACGGACTGTCGCATGATTTTGCGCTGAAACGCGGCCAGCAGGTGAAGGTACCTGGGACAGGCAATGTCGCGGCAGTTGCCAAGACGAACCCCAAGTCGCAAGCGAAACTCGATGTGGCGGATGCGGAATCCTCCGTGAGCGATGACGAAACAGCCGCCGAAAAGCCCGAGGCCACCGAACAACTTGCCGCCGCAAAGCCGATTGCCGAGGTTCCGGCCGGGGAAACTCCCATTGGCATGCGCTGGCCAGTGCGCGGCAAGATCATCTCTTCTTATGGTTCAAAACCCAACGGCCTGAAGAACGAAGGCATCAATATCGCGGTCCCGGAAGGTGCCAGCGTGCGCGCCGCCGAAAGCGGCATCGTGGCCTATGCGGGCAATGAGCTGAAGGGCTACGGCAATCTTGTTCTTATTCGCCACGACGGCGGCTATGTCACCGCCTATGCCCACGCCAAGGAACTTTTCGTCAAGCGCGGCGACACGGTGAAGCGCGGCGACGTGATCGCCAAGGCCGGCCAGACCGGCTCGGTGTCGAGCCCGCAGTTGCATTTCGAGGTGCGCAAGGGTGCAACGGCAATGGACCCGCTCAAGTTCCTGTCGTCGTCAACCGCATCGAACTGATCTTTTTTTGACGGCCCTGCAAGGGCGAGAGCCCGGAGATTTTTCCGGGCTCTTGCTTTTTTGCGTGAGCGCTCCATTGTTGGGTTGAAGGAGCCTGAGCATGATCCGCGTATGGGGCCGCCGCAGTTCGTCGAATGTGCAGAAGGTCCTGTGGACCCTGGGCGAACTCGATTTGCCGTTCAAGCGCGAGACGGTGGGCGGCAGCTTCGGGGGCAATCGCGAAGCCGATTTCCTGCGCATGAATCCCAATGGCCTCATCCCGGTGATCCTAGATGGCGATGTCACCATGTTCGAATCGAATGCCATCGTGCGTTATCTGTCGGCGCGCTACCGGGCCGGGGTGCTCAGGCCCAAGGAGCCCAAGGCGCTGGCTGCCGCCGAGCAGTGGATGGAGTGGCAACAGTCAACTTTCGCTCCCCATGTCTCCACTATCTTCTGGAACACGGCGCGCCTTCCAGCGGCCCAAAAAAACGCCGCCGCCGTAACCGAGGCCGAAAAACAGGTGCGCTCCGCCTTGGTAATCGCCGACCGCCATCTATCGCAGCATGACTGGTTCGCGGGCGAGCGCTTCAGTTTCGGCGACATCGTTATGGGGGTGATGCTCTGGCGCTATGCGGGGATGGGCTTTGGCCTGCTTGACGCTCCCCATCTCGCAGAGTGGTTCGAGGCGATCAAACTGCGTGAGGCTTTCCGGGAACATGTGAACCTGCCGGTGGCCCGAAGCATCGAGGAGTGGGCGCGGGTCGAAAAAGAATTGGGATAGGCGAATTCCTTGTCCCTACCCGTCGATTTTTTGTCCAAGCCTGCCCGCCAGATCCTGCACATACTGCCAAGCTACGCGCCCCGAACGGCTGCCACGGGTGGCGGACCATTCGATTGCTCCGGCGCGGATTTTTTCGGGGCTCATCCTCAATCCGAAGTGATTGACGTAACCCATGACCATATCGAGGAATTCGTCCTGCGAACAATTATGAAAACCGAGCCACAGGCCGAACCGGTCCGAGAGCGACACCTTTTCCTGCACCGCTTCCGACGGATTGATCGCGGTTGAGCGTTCGTTCTCGATCATGTCGCGCGGCAGCAGATGCCGCCGGTTGGAGGTCGCATAGAGGATCATGTTGGCGGGCCTTCCCTCGATGCCGCCCTCGAGTGCCGCTTTCAGCGACTTGTAGGAGGTATCCTCCGCATCGAAGGAGAGATCGTCGCAGAAGACGATGAAGCGAAAACTTGGCGACTTGCGGATCAGCGCCATAAGGGCGGGGAGCGTCTCGATATCCTCGCGGTGGATTTCAACCAGCTTGAGCTGACCTCCCTCGGCTTTGTTCACCGCATGATGCGCGGCCTTGACCAGCGAGGATTTGCCCATGCCGCGAGCGCCCCACAAAAGCGCGTTGTTGGCGGGAAACCCGCGGGAAAAGCGGGTGGTGTTCTCGATCAGGATGTCGCGCGTCAGATCGATGCCCTTGAGGAGCGAGATGTCGACGCGATTGACGCGCGCAACGGGCGACAAGGTTTCATCTCCTGCGTTCCACACAAAGGCTTGCGTCTCAGCAATATCTGCAGGCGGCGCCGGAAGGGGTGCCAACCGCTCCAGCGCGGCGGCTATGCGCGCCAGCAATTCCCGTCCGGTTTGCCTCATCTGGCCGCAGCCGTAGAACGTGCCGGCATCCTGCGGGACGCGGCGCTGCTGGCTGTCCGAACCCTTAGATTTACTCCCGATTTCCGTTGCAGATGGCCAATAACGGAAAGCAGATTACGCGCGTTCGGATTGCCGCGAGGGCCAAGCATGCGCATGAGACTTTTCGACGGCGTTCCAGTCGCCTTCGCAAGGCCGTCGAAGCCGATGGTGGCATTGATGTAATCGCGCAGCACCACCTTTCCGGTATCGAGATCCCCGGTGAGAAGGGCCTCGACGCCTTCGGTTAGCAGCGCGTCGCGAAAGGCCGGATCGCGCCGCGCACGGGCCTGCACGGTTTCCTTGAATGAACGGGTCAGGGGCATGTCACACCTTGTCTTTCCGGCGGTCCTTGTAACTCCGCCAATTGTCTTGTGCCGCGGCGATGTCGATCTGCTGGCGTTTCTTTGTTCCTCCGCCAAGAAGGATGATGATGCGTTCGCCGTCCTTGCCGAAGTAAATTCGGTAGCCGGGTCCGAAATCGATTTTCAGCTCCAAAACACCGGAACCCACACTCTTCACGTTCGACACATTTTCGTTCTCCAACCGTGTTAGCGCCACGGTCACCTTCGCGGCGGTGACCGGATCAAGGTCTTCGAACCATTGGCCGAACGGGCTTCGGTCTCGTCGATCTTCATATTCCCGAATCTCCATCGACATTCTATATAGTGCCGTTTATG
>JBOHKD010000092.1:0-5923 GCA_050728895.1 Aestuariivirga sp. | reverse complement strand
GCGCAATGCCTTGATCGCGCCCTTTACCGTGATGATCCTGCAGCTCAACTTTTTGCTTTCGGGCGTCGTCGTCGTCGAGGTGTTCTTCGCCTATGACGGATACGGCAAGGCGCTTTACGATGCCGCCTTGTTCGGCGATATTTACATGATCCTCGCCGGCGCCATGATCGCGGTCGCGGTCGCTGTGATCACGCAATTTATTTCCGACATCGGTTACACCTATCTCAATCCACGTATCAGGTTCGCATGAGGAGACCACGGTGACCGACATTGCAGCCCCCCCGGCAGTCCCCTCCCAGCGTCGGGGCCGTCTCACGAAGATCGTCAAATCGATAGGACTGCTGAGGGAATCGCCCATCGGCATGTTCGGCGCGTTCCTGTTTTTCTTTTGGGTCTTCATCGCCGTTTTTGTAGACTTCATGCCGCTGCGCGACCCCTTGGCCCAAAGCGGCGCCGATCTTCTGAAAGCGGCTTGGTCGCCCGCGCCCGATGGCGGCACCTATTGGCTGGGCACCGACGACAAGGGACGCGACGTTCTCTCGCGCCTGTTCTATGGCTCGCGGCTGGTGCTCTTCTGGTCGGTGTTAGCCACGGTGGTGGCCTATTCGGTTGGTATGATGATGGGTGTCGCGGCTGCCTACCGCGGCGGCTGGTGGGATGAAATTCTCTCCTTCATCGCCAATGTGTTTTTGTCTTTCCCGCTTATGGTGCTGCTGATTGTCATTCTCTCGCAGCTTGGTCCGGACTCGCCCTTGGGGCTGTTGCTGGCGGATTCTGGCTTTAGCAAAACCGGGGTCAGGGGGCTTACCATCGTGCTGGCAATCATGTTTGGCACCGCTCCGCAGGTCATGCGCATTGTGCGCGGCCTGGTGCTCGATCTCAAATCGCTCGATTATGTGGCAGCCGCGGAAGTGCGCGGCGAAAGCCCTCTCTACATCATGATTGTCGAGCTTTTGCCAAATGCGCGGGGACCGCTCATCGTCGATGCCAGCCTGCGTTTGGGCTATGTAACCATCGCCATCGCGGCACTCGGATTTCTCGGCCTCGGACTGCCGCCGCCCGATCCCGATTGGGGCAAGATGATCGCGGAAGTGCGCGGCTACGGCGCCGCGGGCGGCAATGCCATGATCTGGCCGGCGCTTGCCATTTCGACGTTGGTGCTTGGCCTCAATCTGCTGGCCGACGGCCTGCGCGAAATTTCAATGAGGGATTGAGCGATGATCACCCCGGTTCTCGAATGCAAGAATGTCTCAATCTCGTATTACACGCGCGCGGGCGAAGTCCCCGCGGTCTATAATTTCGATCTGACAATCAATCCGGGTGAGGCCGTCGGCATCGTGGGAGAATCGGGCTGCGGCAAATCCACGGTGGCGCTCGCCATCATGCAATACATGGGCACGAACGGCGCGGTAACCGGCGGCGAAATCCGGTTTCTGGGCCGCGATATGCGCACCATGTCAGAGGAGGAACTCCGCAAGATCCGCGGTTCGCAGATATCCATGGTCTACCAGGAGCCGATGGCCTCCCTCAATCCGGCGATGTTGGTCCGCGACCAGCTCATCGAGGTGCCGATGGTGCATGAAGGGCTCGACGCGGCGGCGGCGGAAAAGCGGGCCATACAGTTGCTCGACGCCGTGCGCCTGCCGGATCCGCAGCGCCTCCTCGGTTCCTATCCGCATCAGCTTTCCGGCGGTCAGCAGCAGCGCGTGGTGATCGCCATGGCGCTGCTGTCGAACCCGAAACTGCTGCTCCTCGACGAGCCGACCACCGCTCTTGACGTCACGGTAGAGGCGGGCGTCGTCGAGCTCATCAAGGATATCGCCAAAAATTTCGGCACTTCGTTGATTTATATCTCGCACAATCTCGGCTTGATCCTGGAGACGTGCGACCGTATCTGCATAATGTATTCCGGCCAGTCGGTGGAACTGGGCACGGTCAATCAGGTTTTCGACCAGATGCGCCATCCTTACACGCGGGGATTGTTCTCATCCATTCCGCTCCCGGGGGCCGACCGTTTCGCCACTCCGCTGGTTCCCATCCGGGGCCAGTTGCCCCTGCCGCGCGACCGGCCCACCGGCTGCACCTTCTCACCCCGCTGCGATTTCTTCGTTCCCGGCCGCTGCGACAAGCCCATCCCGATGCTGAACATCACCGGCAAACCCGGCCATGAAGGCCATACGGTGCGTTGCGTGCGCTACGATGAAATCGATTGGGCAAAATATAAGCCGAAAGGCGTCGTGAGCGAGCCCATGCAGCCGGGGAAGATCATGCTGCAAGCCAAGCAAATGTCGAAATATTATGAGATCCGTAACAATTCCATCGCGGCCCTCATCTCCGGTACCGGTGTGCGTTACGTGAAGGCGGCCGAGAAACTCGACTTCGAGGCCCGGGAGTCCGAAACCGTCGCCATCGTCGGCGAATCCGGTTGCGGCAAGTCGACCTTCGCCAAAGTGCTCATGGGGCTGGAGAAAGCGACAAGCGGTGAAGTCCTGATCAACGGAGTCGAGGTCGGCAAGATGCCGGTGAAAAAACGGCCACAGGGCTTGGTCTCCAGCTTGCAGATTGTTTTTCAGAATCCGTTTCAAACCCTCAATCCCAGCCATTCCGTGGGTGCGCAAATCGGCCGGGTGCTGAAGAAATTCGGCGTTGCCAAGGGTGCCGAGGAGATCGAGCGGAAAACCGGGGAACTTCTGGATCTGATCAAACTGCCGCGCGAATTCGCCGATCGTAAGCCGCGTCAGCTTTCGGGCGGCCAGAAGCAGCGTATCGGCATTGCGCGTGCTTTCGGCGGCAACGCCGCGGTGGTGGTGTGCGACGAACCCGTTTCGGCACTCGATGTGTCCGTGCAGGCGGCGGTTACCGGACTGCTCACCGATATCCAGCGCAAAAAGCGCACCACCATGATATTCATCAGCCACGATCTTTCGGTGGTGCGTTATCTCGCCGACCGGATTGTCGTCATGTATCTCGGCCGCATCATGGAGCAGGGTACGACCGACCAGGTCTTCTCCCCGCCTTATCACCCCTATACGGAAGCCCTGCTTTCCGCCGTTCCAATCGCCGATACGTCGATCAAGAAAAAGCGCATCATACTCAAGGGCGAACTGCCCTCGCCGATGAAGCCACCGTCGGGCTGCCCCTTCCAGACACGCTGCCAGCACAAGATCGGTCTTATCTGCGAAACCGAACTGCCGCCGGTGAAAGAATTGGCGCCGGGCCATAAAATCCTGTGCCATCTGCCGGACGACGTGCTTCGCGCGATGGAGCCGGTGATCGTGGTGGAAAAAGACACGCCTCGAAAGGCACCCAGCAAGAATAACAAGGATAAACGGCCGGAAATGCGGCAATAGACACTCATCATCGCCGGGAAATTGCCGGGCGATACTCGATCTCGCGCAGCAATTTGCGCCGCATGGCCTCGGCAAAGACCTCATAGCCGGTGACCGGGAGAGTGAAGCTTCCGGAGCCTGCTTCCACGGCATTCCGGTAATAGGAAAGAAGCTCCGGGTCTTCGTTGGTAATGGCAAGTCCATTGACCGTGATCCCTCGCGCATAGGCCATGGCGCGGGCCTGCGGCAGGAGCACAACAAATTCCCGGGCCGCCGTCTCGCGCCCGTCGCCGGAGATGTCGACCACCCTGCGGCGTGCTTCCAAGCCGCTGGTATCGATGGCCCGCAGGGAGGCGGCAAGGCCTTCGCCAATACCGGTGGCGCCGTTCTGGTGGCGCGGAAAGGTTTCGGCGACCCGGGCGAAATTTTCCATATCCTGGTCCGACGCAAGCACAAACCAACCGGTCCTGTCCTTGGGGACCTGGTGATCCGCCCAGACCAAAAGCGCTACCGCGATGCGGCGTTCCGGACCCGACTTGATTACGCTACGGACCTTCGGGTCGCGAAATCCGGTCGCGATGCCGGCAAGCTGCAGGGCGAATTCGCGGTCATCCACGCTTCCCGATGCATCTACCGCCAGCACAAGGGCGAGATCGACCGCCATCCCGGCCGCCGCGCCTCCTCCAGAAAGGCCCGCGAGACAACATACAAATACAAGCCATATGATCGCCCGTCTGATCATTTTGTCGCAGCCTATCACCTTATCAAAAACCTGTTGCATGGATTTCTGCGGGTGATAGGCTCTGTTTAGCTTGCGCCCAGGCCTCCCGGCTGGGGCGCATTGGCTGTCCTATCTCAAAAATACCAGGGAGGAATAATCTCAATGTCCGACAAAGAACACAAACTGATCGGTTCGCTGAAGCAACAGCTCGCCGACAAGGTCATGGATCGCCGCGACTTCGTGCGTTATGCCACATTGCTCGGCATGGCTGCGCCAACCGCCTATATGTGGGCGGGCAAAATCACCGGCGAGGACTTCGTGCCTGCGGCTCGCGCCCAGGATATGCCCAAGGGCGGCACGATCAAGATCGCCATGCGCATACCTAAACTCGACAGTCCTCATACCTACTCGTGGATATTCGACTCGAATGTCACGAGCCAGGTTTGCGGCTATCTGACACGCACCGGCGTCGACAACGTTACCCGCCCGGCCCTTGCGTCGAAATGGGAAGCCTCCGAGGATCTCAAGACCTGGACACTGACCTTATCGGATGCGCAGTGGCAGGAGGGCCGCGGCGGCGCCTTCACGGCGGAACACGCTGCCTGGAACATCAAGCACTGTCTCGATGCGAAAGTTGGATCCTCGGTTATAGGGCTCATGAAGGGCTATATGCTCAAGGACGTCGACACCGGCACCAAGGATGACGCGGGCAACGCGGTGATGACCACTGAACTCTGGGATGCCAACGCCATCGAGGTGAAGGACGACAAGACGCTGGTGCTCAATCTCAAGGAGCCCCAGGTCGCCGTTCCCGAGCATCTCTACCACTATCCCTTCCTGATGCTCGATCCCGGTGAAAAAGGCGTCTTCGGTGCCGGCTCGAACGGTACCGGGTCCTTCGAACTGGCCGAGCTTGAAGTCGGCCGCAAGGCGATCTTGAAGCGCATCAAAGACAGGCCGGGCCATGTCGATGAACTGCACTTCCTCGATCTCGGCGACAACGCGGCGGCAGTTTCCGCGGCTGTGGCCTCCAAGCAGGTCGATGGTATCTTTAGAGGTGAAATCGAACAGATCGATCTCTACAAGGCCATGGAACATGTGAACATCTACGATGTGATCACCGCCCAGACGGGCGTTGCCCGCACGCGTCTCGACCATAAGCCCTTCGACAACCCGGCGGTGCGCAAGGCCCTGCGTCTTGCAACCGATTCGGACAAGACCTTGCAGATCGCCCACAAGGGGGTCGGCGTGGCGGCGGAACATCATCATGTCTGCCCGGTCCATCCGGACTACAAGAAGCTCGAGCCCATGGGTTATAACCCGGAGGAAGCAAAGAAGATCCTCGCGGACGCCGGGTTCCCCGATGGCATCGACGTCGAGATCGCCTGCAAGCCCGAACCGACTTGGGAACAGGCGGCGGTCGAAGCGATGGTCGAGCAGTGGAAACCCGCCGGCATCCGCGCCAAGATCAATGTGCTGCCGTCCAACAAGTTCTGGGAAGTCTGGGACAAGGTGCCATTCGGCTTCACCGAATGGACCCATCGCCCCTTGGGCTTCATGGTGCTGGCGCTGGCCTATCGTACCGGCGTGCCGTGGAACGAGAGCGCCTACTCGAACAAGGAGTTCGACGAGCTTCTCGGGAAAGCCGAAGCCACGATCGATGTCGCGGCGCGTACCGAAATTCTCGGACAACTCGAGAAGATCATGCAGGAAGACGGGCCCATCGCCCAACCCCTGTGGCGCTCGATATATACGGTTTACGACAAACGCGTGAAAGGCTTCGCGGCCCATCCGACGAGCTACATCTATGGCGAGGAGTTGGCCATCGAACAGGCCTAGACTTTTCGACGTACACGCTATCAGCCCCGGAAGA
>JBOHKD010000091.1:0-5953 GCA_050728895.1 Aestuariivirga sp. | reverse complement strand
GTGTTCGATGGCTGCAAGGGCGCGGAGACGCCGGACTGTTATGCCGATGGAAAATTCGGCTATCGCTTGGGGATACGCCATCAGAAGGCCGGGCACCCGACGCCGGAACAGATCGATGATGACATCACGCCCCGCGGGACGAGACGGTCTTTCTTGCCGCCTCAACAGCACGCATTGAATTCGACGGCATGATTCTGCGCTATCTCGGGGAGCTGGCCTACGTCAAGAATTTCGATGGCGAGCCTGACGATGCCTGGCTCGGCACGGTATCCGCGGCTCTCGAAACGGGCCCGATGACTTACATGGCGGCCTATTCGCGGCAGAGAAACCTGCTTGCCGGAGAGCCCGACACGACCGAGCACCTCTTCGATCTCACCGCCGCCTATGATTTGGGCGAAGATTATTCGCTGGCCGGTGAAAATTGGACGCTCGCCGCGGCCTATGCCTATAACCGCAACGCCGACGGAGAGACGGCTCATGTGGCCGGCGTGACCGTCACCATCGATTTTGACGGAATCATCGGAGGTTCGGACAAGTCAGCCGGTGGCGGATCCGGGAAGTGAGTTCCCCGCTTATTCTACCTCTATAACAACGCGATCAGACTCGACTTGCTCCAGCGATTGCCGCCAATCTCTTGGACTTCACCGCAGAACCGATCGAGTGAGCGAGCAAACGGGAAGATGCGAGCCGTTTCGCCGGCTCTTCAGTCTCTCTAGACTTTTTAAACCAGCAGCGCCGTCGCGTACATGATGCCAAGGCCGGCGCATACACCTGCCGCAACCGGGGGCGACAGCCATTGTGCGCCCTCCGACCGGCGCGCCAGAAGGGCGGCAACCTCAATCACTACCTGCAAAATGGCGCCGGCGCCCACACCAAAACAAACGGCAATCCACAGGGGGCTGACCGCCTGGGTGCCGAGGATTGTGCCTGCGATGGCGGGCAATCCAGCCAGCGCCGCGAGGCCTACGAATTGCGAAAGTTTTGGGCGCTCCTCCGCCAGCGGCACGGCGATGCCGATGCCTTCGGTCACATTATGAATGGTGAATCCGATGACCAGGAATGTGGCCAGCGCGGCGGCTCCCGTGGCCAGTGCCGCACCCACCGCCAGTCCCTCGCCCAGATTATGCAGCCCGATACCCAAGGCGATGAAGGTGGCAAGCCGCAAACCTTCCGGTGCAGCACCCTTGGCGCGTCCCATGGCCAGAAGCACCAGCGTCGTGATGGCCAGCATGACCCAGAACAGCACGGTCCCTCGCAACCGCCCAATGGTTTCCGCCGCCGCCTCCAGCCCCTCGCCAATGGTGTCGATCAGCAGGAAAACGAGAAGGCCAATGGTGAGCGCCAGCAGAAAGTTCATGGTGGGCCGGGACAGCGAGCGCATGGCCGGCCACGCCAGAAGTCCTGTCGCCACCGGCACGGCGCCGAGCAGCAGGCCCACCATCGCCAGAAGCCAAAGCGATGTGCCCGAAAGCACCGGTGTTGCCGTCGCCACTTCGATTGAATGCTCGATAATGGCGCCGGTCGATGTGAGCAACGCGATATGATGGGCCTCGCCCTCGATCCACGGATAGGGAATGTCGATGCGCGTGAGACCGAGTCTTGCTCCCGTCGCTGCGGGCGTTGCCGTAAACAGCCGGTAGGCGGTATCGACCTGCACCTGGGCGATGACAACCGGCTCCGACCCATCGGTGCGCACATCGAGCGAGATCATGCCCGGCGTCAGATAAGTCCGCTCAATCGCTGCCTCTTCCACCGGCGGGGCTTTCTGTGACAGCTGGTCGAGTGGCCGCCATATCAGCAGCAGCGCCACGATCAGTGCCAAAACCGATGGCGGAAGCGCCAGCCAGAACCATTTGTGTCCCATCACGATACCTCGAAATGGCTCATCCAGCCGAGTTCGGCGAACTCCGACTGGTGGGCGTGGAACATGTAGAGTCCGGGCTCGTGCTCGGCGAATGTGAATTCGAGAATGCCGCGCTGCGCCTGGCACATCATCACCGTGTCGATGGTGCGATGAGTGGGTGTAAGCGTCGTGCCGTGATCGTAGAAATCGAAGAAATTAGCGTGGAGGTGGAGCGAGTTGATCGGATCGAACTCGGTCATGTTGATGAGGTAGATGCGCACCGGCCGTTGCTTCTCGATGCGGATCGGTTTGTTGAAATAGGCGAAGGGGATCGAGTTGACGGCATAGAACTCGTTCTCGTCGTCGAAATTGGTGTCGAAGCCGTTCATCACCATGACGAATTCCTGCCACTGGCCATTCTCCGGCGAGCCCAGAAGCCTTGACGCGGCCTTCTCGCGCTGCTCCGGGTGACGGTCCGGATCGGGGTCGACGATAAAGGCGGCGTAGAGCCCCTTGTGGATGTGCCGCTTCAGCGGGAGCGTATGGCAGTGATAGTGATGGCAGCCGAAGGGCCTGGCTTCGAACTCATAGGTGAATTCGCCGCCCGGTTCCGCTGTGCCCGCCCCCGGCACGCCATCCATCCGCGCCGCATGAATGCCGTGGAAATGCATCGAATGCGGGTGACTGCTGGCATTGACGAGTTTGACTCGCAGCCGCTCCCCTTCGGTACATCTCAATGTCGGGCCGGGGATGCGGCCATTGAAGGACCAGCCGGCGAACATGACGCCGGGCGCCACCTCGAACTCCCGATCGATCGCGGTAATCGTCCATTCGCGCAGCCGACGGCCATTCGCATCCGTGGTCACCGTGCCCGTGTCCCAGTCGGTGAGAATGGCATGCGGATCGAAGCCGTTCTTGACGTGATCGACTTCGCCAACGAGGCGGTTGCCGAACTGGTCGTGTCCGGCGTGAGGGGAAGCGGTTTGCGCCAGTGCGGCACCGCTTGCCAATGGCACCATTGCACTTGCGGCGGCGGCCCGGCGCAAAAAGCCGCGCCGGTTGAACTCGGTCAAGGGTGGAGGATCGCTCATTTGTTTGGCAATGTTTAGCATTGGCTAAACTATAGTCAATAGGCTAATCTTTTCACAAATGGCTTTGGCACGGAAGAAACCTCCCTCGGCAAAATTGCGCTCAGCCGCATTCAAGCGCGTCCGTGCCGATCACCAAGGCGAGTTGGCCGGAGACTATGTCGAGCTGATCGCCGATTTGATCGATGAGCGCGGCGAAGCTCGCGGCACCGACATCGCCATGCGCCTCGGCGTGGCCAATGCCACGGTAGTCAAGGCACTGAAAAGATTACAGGATCGTGGCCTGGTGAGCCAGGAGCCCTACCGCGCCATTTTCCTCACCGAGGACGGCATGAAAATGGCCGACGACGGCCGCCGCAAGCACCGGATCGTCGAGGACTTCCTGCTGGCTTTGGGGGTGAACGCCGATACGGCACGCATCGATTCGGAAGGCATCGAACATCACGTGAGCAACGAAACGCTCCGCGCCATGACGCGGTTCCTGGCGCGGAATGGATCCTAGTCTCGCCGCATCACCGCAACGAAGAATCCATCCGTTCCGTGCCGCGCCGGCGTGAGCAGTAGCGTATCGTTTGAACTGTCAGCCGAAATGGGGGCTTCGCCGCCGATTACTCCGCGCCATTGCTCCGTATACGGAATGATATGGAACGCCGGGTTCCGGCCAAGGAAAGTGCGGACTTGCGCTGTGTTCTCCTCGGGCAACACCGAGCAGGTAATATAGACGAGGCGGCCACCGGGTTTCACCAGCCTGGCGCCGCGCTCCAGTGCATCGCGCTGATCGGCAATCCGCTGTTGCAATTGCTTCTGCGTCAGCCGCCATTTGGCATCGGGCTTGCGCCGCCACGCCCCCGAGCCCGAACATGGCACATCGATCACCACGCAATCAAAATCGCCGGAGCTACCGAGCTTCTCGCCCTCATCCGCCGCGATCACCTCGACATTCGTGGCGCCCGCGCGTTGCAGCCGCTCGAAGATGGGGCGCAGACGGTGCCGGTCCGGATCATGGGCGATGAGCTTGCCCTTGTTTTGCATCATGGCGGCAAGCGCCAGAGTCTTGCCGCCCGCACCGGCGCAAATATCCGCCACCGTCTCGCCGGGTTTGGCGCCCGCCATCAGTGCCGCCACCTGCGAGGCCGCATCCTGCACTTCGTAAAACCCGCGCCCGTGGGCGGGCTCCACCTCGATATTGGCATTGCGCTGCTCCGGCCCCGGCGGCGGAATACGCACCGCGAAGGGAGAAAGCGGCCCCGCCACCGCGCCAAATTTCTGCAAGGCCTCAAGCACCTCCTCGCGGCTCGCCTTCAAACTATTGACGCGGAGATCGATGGGTGCCCGCATGGCCAGAGCGGCACCTTCTTCGGCGGCGCGTTCGCCGAAAGCCGCCACAAAGGATGGCATCAGCCATTCCGGCAAATCGCCTCTCACATGAGCCGGGAGATCGTCGCGGATAACACGCGCCAGCGCCGTCTTTTCGGCATCGGTGAGCGGCCCCGGCCCGTGGCCGTCGGTTCCCAGCGCCACGATATGATCGAGCGGAACAGTCCACAGATCCCGCAGTGCCGCCAGCACCAGCGCCCGTGGCCGCCCGTCTCCCATGCGCGCCGACAGTGAATTGCGTTTGCGCAAGCAATCGAACACCAGCGTGCCGATGGCGTGGCGGTCGGTCGAACCGGCAAAGCGATGCGCCTTGCCCCAATCCTTCAATGCCTCGGAAGCAGGCCGGTGACGCTCGAAAATTTGCGTGAGAATCTCAATCGCCGCGGAAACGCGGCCGGGCATGCGCATGGGGGCTCAGCCCTGCCCCTGATAGTTCGGCGCCTCGCGGGTAATCATCACGTCATGCACATGGCTTTCGCGCATGCCCGCATTGGTAATGCGGATGAACTCCACTCGCTTCTGCAATTCAGCGATGCTGCTGGCACCCACATAGCCCATGGCGGCGCGAAGCCCGCCCACCAGCTGATGCAAGATGCCGGCAACAGGGCCCTTGAACGGCACCTGGCCTTCAATGCCTTCCGGCACCAGCTTGAGACTGTCCTTCACCTCCTGCTGGAAATAGCGGTCGGCCGAGCCCCGCGCCATCGCCCCCACCGAGCCCATGCCGCGGTAAGCTTTGTAGCTTCGGCCATTGTAGAGATAGACCTCGCCGGGGCTCTCATCGGTGCCCGCCAGCAGCGAGCCGATCATGGCGACGCCAGCACCGGCGGCCAGCGCCTTGGCAAGATCGCCCGACAGCCTGATGCCGCCATCGGCGATCACCGGCACGCCCGATTTCGCCGCCTCCCCGGCGCAGTCCATGATCGCCGAAAGCTGCGGTACGCCCACACCCGCCACGACGCGCGTGGTGCAAATCGATCCAGGCCCGATGCCGATCTTCACCGCGTCGGCACCCGCCCCCACCAGCGCTTTCACGGCCTCCGATGTTGCCACATTGCCGGCGATGATTTGTATCTTGTTGGAAAGCCGTTTTATGCGCGCCACCTGTTCGATCACATGAATCGAATGGCCATGCGCCGTATCCACCACGATGGCGTCGGCCCCGGCATCGATCAGCATCTCGGCGCGCGCGAAACCCTTGTCGCCGGTGCCGGTGGCGGCGGCAACGCGCAGCCGCTCGCGTTCGTCCTTGGCGGCGTGCGGGTGATCGGCGGCTTTCTCCATGTCGTTGACGGTAATCAGCCCCACGCATTTGAAATCGTCATCGACGACGATCAGCTTTTCGATGCGGTGTTTGTGCAGAAGGCGCTTGGCCTCGTCGCGGTCCACCCCCGCCTTGACCGTGATGAGATTGTCATTGGTCATCAGTTCGGAAACTTTGGCATTCATGTTGGTGGCAAAGCGCACATCGCGATTGGTGATGATGCCGGCAAGCCGCCCCTTGCCATCGACCACGGGAATGCCGGAAATCTTGTGGCGTTCTTTTAGTTTCATTACATCGGCCAGCGTTGCTTGCGGAGCAATGGTGATCGGATTCACCACCATGCCGCTCTCGAACCGTTTCACCTGCCGCACATGCTCGGCC
>JBOHKD010000090.1:0-5987 GCA_050728895.1 Aestuariivirga sp. | reverse complement strand
ATGGTTTTCCCAGAAGCCTCCGGCGGGAAGCAGTTCTTCCATCCGGTAGGCTTCGAGTTCCCGCGCATGGGGCGCCATGAGTTCGGCGACGGATGGTTGCGGGCCTGGCTTGAAGCGGACGAAAATCAGGCCCTGCCACACTTCGACGCCGATGGGCTTCAGACCAAACGCAGTTCTGTCCATTGGACCGAAACTCTTGGGCCGGGCTGGCCCTCTCAACGTACCATCGAGATTGTACACCCATCCGTGGAAAGGGCACACGATAGCATTTTTGCAGTGTCCTTGCTTGTCAGCGACAACGCGCGAACCGCGATGGCGGCAAAGATTGTGAAAGGCCCTGATCGCGCCCGTCCCGTCCCTGATGATCAGGGCCCGCTCCGAAGCAAGATCGAAAGTCAGGTAGTCCCCGCGACCTGGAATATCGCTCACATGGCCGGCGATCTGCCAATGGGTTTCGAAGACCTCTGTTTGCTCGAGCCGGAGCAAGGCTTCGCTATGGTAGGTCCACGCAGGCAGGCCCCGGCGATCCCAAATGTTGTTTCTATCGGTGCCGCGTTCCATCGTGAATGCCCGTTCCTATCCCGCAATCAAACTTAATGCTCGACAACGGAGGTTTTGTCTATATTTTGACTGAACTGTCAATCAAAATCTGGAAGTGACAGACATCGCGAAATTTGTTTATTTGCTTCAGTGCTTTAACCGAAAGGAACGAAACGAGTGGAAGCGACCCTAACCCCCGCACCGACTGTCCCGCTGCCACGCAAGGCAAGCAGGGCGCAACGGCGGCAACAACTCATTGACGCCACTGTCGAATGTCTCGCCCGCCGCGGTTATGCACAAACCACGCTGACGGATGTTGCCAACCTTGCGGGGCTTTCCCACGGGCTGGTGAACTTCCATTTCGAAACCAAGCAAAAATTGCTTATCGAGACGCTGCTCTTTCTCGCCGCTGAGTACCGGGAGAACTGGACCCGCGCATTGGCTGCGGCAGGGGAATCGCCGGAGCATCAGCTCGAAGCGCTTATCGCGGCCGATTTCAACGAGACAGTTTGTACGCAAAGCAAACTGACGGCCTGGTGCGCCTTCTGGGGCGAAGCGCAGAGCCGGCCGATCTACCAGGAAACCTGCGGTTCCAACGATCTCAAGTATATTTCCATGCTGGAAGGCATTTGCGGCCGCATCATCAGGAACGGCGGTTACGATCTTGATGCCGTGCAGGTGGCCCGCATCCTGCGGGTAACCATCGAAGGACTATGGCTGGACCTCATGAGCCTGAACATGTCCTATTCGCGCGAGGAAGCACGAAAGACCGCGTTCGGCTGCGCTGCCGCGTTTTTTCCCGAACATTTTGACGAGGGAGGCTTGCGTCGCGGATGACGCTTAATCGCTAAAATTCGAGCAATTTCATCAAGGATCTCCTTACCTCGATCCCACGGCGTAAGGCTTTGGCAAAGAGTCCGTGGCAAGTGTCGTTGCAACCAAATACGGACAGATTGGACCGACGACATGATCCATCGCAAGAGCGCCATGCCCGCGGTTGCAGCGGGCGACAAGGAACTCGATGATGCGCTCCGCGATCTCGCACGCCCCGAGGTAGGTCATGGCAAGATGATTGCCGGCGCCTCGGTGGTCATGGTTCTTAGTGGCATCTGCCTCGTCCTCGCTATGTCCCCAAACGCCTCGCAACCGATGCTGACACTGATCCTTGCGGGCCTCATCTTCTTGCTCGGCCTGGCGGTTGGAGAAATGTTCTGGCGGAGGGGCACAAGGCGCCGTCTGCTGGCGCTCGCCACCGCGGTCGCGGCGCTGCAAAAGGCCCGCCAGGAAGCGGAGGCCTCGAACCGCGCCAAATCGCGCTTTCTCGCCACCACCAGCCATGAAATCCGCACCCCGATGAGCGGCGTCCTCGGCATGATCGGCCTGCTCCTCGAAACCGACCTCGCGCCGGAACAGAAAAATTACGCGAGGACGGCGGAGGCCTCGGGCCGCGCCCTGCTGTCGATCGTCGACGAACTGCTGGACATCACGAAGACCGAACGGGGTTATCTCGAAGTCGCCGCGCGCCGCTTCGATCTCGTCGGCCTTGCGGAAAGCGTCACCGAACTTCTTGCTCCCCGCGCCCACGCCAAGGGCGTCGAGATTTCCTGTCACGTGTCGCACGGTATTGCGCAATTCATCCTCGGCGATGAGCAGCGCATCCGCCAGATCCTGTTCAACCTGTGCGGCAATGCCATCAAATTCACCTCCAAGGGCGGCGTTTCACTGTCCATCGAGCGGGAAAGTGATGGCCTCCTTGGGATTTCCGTCGAAGACAGTGGCATCGGCATGTCGGACGAGGAAACAAAGCGCGTATTCGACGAATACGCCCAAGCCAATGCCGATACCAAGCGGCTGTTTGGCGGCACGGGACTGGGGCTTTCGATCTCGCGCAAGCTGGCGGAGGCGATGGGCGGCTCGATTTCCGTCACCAGCCAAATCGGCCACGGGAGCACCTTCAGGGTATTGCTGCCCTACAAGGAGGCCGATGGCGAGCCCCAATCGCCCCCGCTTCTGGCGCATCAAAGCTATGGACTTGCCATGGCCGATGGACCCGTCGCCCGCCATCTTGGCGCGGCGCTGGTGGAGCTTGGCGCCAGCGTGCAGCGGTTTCCTAACGCCGAAGCGGCGTGCCAGGCGCTCGCCGTTGCGAAGGATACCGGGGCGTTGGCGCTTATTTGCGATACAGACCATGCGAAAGTGCTTTCCTCATGGGCCAGAAAGCGGCGCGGTGATGGCGCCGTCAAACAGATTTTCGTCATTCTGCGGGCCGAGGAACGCAAGCAGCACAAGGATCTGCTCTCCCATCCCTTCGCCGGGTATCTGCTGATGCCGTTCCGGCGCGCCACCCTGCTTCGCCAATTGAGCATGCCGGGCGAGGCGGCTATGGAAGCAGCCATTTCGAGCCTTCGCGACATCGCGGAAAAGCCCAAAAAGAATGCTGGAATGCGGGTCATCCTCGCGGAGGACAATCCCGTCAATGCACTCCTGGCGCGCACCATGCTGGAGAAGGCGGGCTACCGCGTCAGCGTTGCCGGCAATGGCAATGAGGTTCTCCGCCTGCTAAGGGATGGCCTTCTTCCCCGCATGATCGTCATGGACGTCGAAATGCCGGAACTCGACGGCCTCGAAACTACAAGGCGTATCCGGCAAATGGAAAGCCAGACGCCCGGGCGGAACCGCATTCCGATCCTGGCGCTTACCGCCAATTCACAGCGCGAAGATCACGAGGAATGCCTTGCCGCCGGCATGGACGGCCACCTTTCCAAACCCTTCGACCGGCATGATCTGGATGAGGCGATCACCCGGCTCATTCAGCGCCGCCCTGCCGCATGAGCCGCCACACAACCGTCGCAATCGCGCCCTCTGTGGCCAATCGAACCAAAGGGGAGAGGGCTTCGCTGCCGGGCTCAACCGCCATTCACGCCGCCAAGGGCGCTCTCACGCTTCGCCTCGCGCAAGGTCCGGAAGAAATTCGCGCCTGCCAAAGGCTGCGCTACCGGGTGTTCTACGAGGAGCTTTCGGCCACGCCCGATCTCGCGGTGGCGAGCCGCACCGATGCGGACCGCTTCGATCCCATCTGCGACCATCTTGTGGTGGTCCGCGAAGGTCCCCACACGACCTCCGAGCCCATCATGCTGACGGACGGTGAACTGGTCGGCACCTATCGGTTATTGCGCCAGGAAATCGCGGAACGCAACGGCGGTTTTTACACCCAGGATGAATTCGATGTAGCGCCGCTTCTGGCGGCCCATCCAGCTTTGCGCTTTCTCGAACTGGGCCGCTCTTGCGTGCTCAGGCCCTATCGCACCAAACCCGTGGTCGAATTGCTGTGGCAAGGCATCTGGAATTATGTCCGGGCGCATGGGCTCGATGTGATGTTCGGTTGCGCCAGCCTCGAAGGCACCGATCCCGAAGCCCATGCGGAGGCATTGACCTTTCTGGCGGAGAGCCGGAATACGCCATCCGAGTGGCGGGTGCGGGCGCTGCCGGAGCGTTATGTAGAAATGAATCGGCGGGCTGTAGTCAATCTCAAAACCGGTCTTCGCGCCTTGCCGCCGCTCATCAAAGGTTATCTCCGGCTCGGCTGCTATATCGGCGAAGGCGCTGTCATCGACCGGCAGTTCAATACGATCGACATTCTGATCGTTTTGCCCGTGTCAGCCATTGACGCACGCTATTTCACCCATTTCGGAAAGCCTAACGATTGATGTCGTAGGCGGCGATAGCCGCGAGATTCACGATGTCGGAGGTGGTGGCCGACATGGAGGCGATCTGAACCGGTTTATCGAGGCCGGTGAGCAGGGGCCCCACCACGGTGACGCCGCCCAACTGCTGCAACATCTTGGTTGAGATCGAAGCGGAGTGGGCGGCGGGCATCACCAGCACATTGGCCGGTCCCGTCAGGCGGCAGAAGGGATAGAGCGCCATCGCTTCGCGCGCGAGCGCCACGTCGGCACCCATTTCGCCGTCATATTCGAAATCGACATGGCGCCTGTCGAGAACCGAAACGGCATTCCTCACATGTTCGACGCGCTCGCCCCTCGGATATCCGAAGGTGGAATATGACAGGAAAGCAACGCGCGGTTCGTAACCGAAGCGGCGGGCGACACCTGCGGCTTCCTGCGCGATGTCGGCCAATTCCTCCGCCAAGGGCAATTCGTGAATCGAGGTATCGGCGATGAACACGGTTCGGCCCTGCACCAGCGCCATGGACACGCCGATCGGCCGATGGCCCGGCCGGTTATCGATGGCCCGTCGCACATTGTCGAGCGCCACCGAAAAGTTGCGGGTGAGACCTGTCACCAGCGCATCCGCGTCGCTAAGCGCCACCATGCAGGCGGCGAAGATATTACGGTCCTGGTTTACCATGCGCTGGCAGTCGCGGAACAGGTAACCTTTGCGCTGCAGGCGCTCATAGAGATAGTTGGCATAGTCGACATTGCGCTCGCTAAGCCGCGCATTGAGAACTTCCACATTGTCGTTGAGTTCAAGTCCGTTGGTGGCAAGCGTCTTCTCGATTGCGTTTTCACGGCCGATGAGAATGGCCTTGCCAAGTCCGGCGCCGGCGAAAGCGTTGGCGGCACGGATCATGCGATCCTCCTCGCCTTCCGCGAAGACGACCCGTCTGGGCGTCAGACGCACCGTTTCGAATACGTTCTGCAAAGTCCCGGCGATGGGATCGAGACGGGCCGAAAGCTTGGCCGCATAACCCTCAAGATCGGCGATGTGCTCGCGTGCCACGCCCGATTCCATGGCGGCCTTGGCAACCGCCACGGGGATTCTCGAGATGAGGCGGGGATCGAAGGGCGCGGGAATCAGATACTCCCGCCCGAAGGTAAGTCTCGATCCATAATAAGCGGCGGTCACTTCGTCGGGCACGTCTTCGCGGGCGAGAGCGGCAAGCGCTTGCGCGGCGGCGATCTTCATTTCATCGTTGATGGTGCGGGCACGGACATCGAGAGCGCCGCGAAAGATATAGGGAAAGCCCAGGACATTATTGACCTGGTTGGCATAGTCCGAGCGGCCCGTCGCAATGATCGCGTCGGAGCGCACCTTGGCCACATCTTCCGGGGTGATTTCCGGATCGGGATTGGCCATGGCGAAAATAACCGGATTATCCGCCATGCTTTTCACCATGGCAGGTGTCAGGGCACCGGCGATGGAAAGGCCGAGGAAGACGTCGGCACCCTTAAGCGCATCGGCCAGCGAGCGCGCCTTGGTTTCGACGGCATGAGCCGATTTCCACTGGTTCATGCCTTGCGCGCGTCCCTTGTAGATCACGCCCTTGGAGTCGGCGAGAATCACATTCCCGTGGGGGACGCCGAGCGACTTGACGAGTTCGATGCAGGCAATCGCGGCGGCACCGGCGCCGTTGCAGACGAGCTTGAAATTCTTGATGTCGCGGCCGGTGAGATGCAAGGCGTTGATGAGGCCCGCGGTGGTAATGA
>JBOHKD010000089.1:0-5993 GCA_050728895.1 Aestuariivirga sp. | reverse complement strand
GGTCATGGCGCTTTCGGTGCTGGGCCAGGTGATATTCCTGTTCGTGGAGAAAGCGCGCGGCACCGCCGGTGCCGGCCTCCATTTACGCCTCGTGCTGCTCTTCAGCCTAATTGCCGTCCTGCCCGCGATCCTGGTGGCGGTTTTCGCCACCGTAACCCTGGATCGCGGCCTCGATACCTGGTTCTCCCAGCGTACCCGCGCCATTGTCGATTCGGCCGTGAATGTCGCCGAGGCCTATTTGCGAGCCCATGCCGAGGCAACGCGCGGCGATGTAGCCGCCATTTCCGCCGATCTGTCGCAGCAAAAGACGCTTTACGACACCGACCGCACCGCCTTCGTGCGCCGCACCGCGCGCCATGCGGCCTTGCGCGGGCTTGCCGGAGTCTTCGTTTTCGATCCGACCGTCAAGCGTATCGACGCCCAGATCACCGCCAACGACAAGGTGGAGTTCCGCGCTCCAAGCCAGGACGCCATGGATAAGGCCAACAAGGGCGAACTGGTGGTGATCCCGCCAGGCACCGGAGGCAATGTCGTCCGCGCCCTGATCAAATTGCAGAATTTCGACAGCAGCTACCTCTACGTCTACCGGGTGATCAACCCCTCGGTCATCGAGCAGCTGCAGAAAACCCGGGAGGCCAAGATCGAATACGACAAGCTGATGGCGCAGCGGACCGGGGTGCAGGCGACCTTCGCCCTGATGTACGGCGTTGTCGGTTTTGTATTTCTGCTGGCCGCCATCTGGACCGGCCTGTGGTTCTCCGACCGGCTGGTGGCGCCGGTGGTCCGGCTTCTCGACGCGGCGCGCCGCGTTTCGCACGGTGAACTCGGCGCCAAGGTCGAGATCATGCAGGGGCCGCAGGATCTGCAAACCCTGTCGCGCACCTTCAATTTGATGACCGGCCATATTAAGGAACAGCGGGACGAACTGCTTGCCACAAACGACACGCTTGATACGCGCCGCAGGTTCACCGAAGCCATGCTGGCGGGGGTGAGCGCCGGGGTGATCGGCATCGATCCTTCCGGCAACATTTCGCTGGTCAACCGTTCGGCGCTGACGCTGCTGGCGATGGCCGAAGCCGATCTCGTGGGGCGGCAGGCCGTCGAGGTTCTGCCGGCCTTCGGCCCGCTTATTGAAGTTGCGCTGTCGCGGCCCTCAGGATTTGCCGAAGCCCAAGTGGATTTGGTGCAAAAGGGGGAGGGCCGCAGCTTCTTCGCGCGCGTCACCACGGAAAGCTCCGACGATGAAAGTCACGGCCATGTGCTGACTTTCGACGACATCACCGATCTCGTTTCCGCCCAGCGTAATTCCGCCTGGGCCGACATCGCCCGGCGCATCGCCCACGAAATCAAAAACCCGCTGACCCCCATTCAGCTTTCCGCCGAACGCCTGAAGCGCAAATACGGCAGCCAAATCAAGCTCGACAAACAGGTCTTCGATCAGTGCACCGACACCATCATCCGCCAGGTGGCCGACATCGGCCGCATGGTGGACGAGTTCTCATCCTTTGCGCGCATGCCGAAGGCGGTGCCCGAGCCGCAGCAGCTCGCCAACGTGGTTCGCGAGGCCACCGTGTTGCAGCGGGTTTCGACCTCCGATATCGATATCGAACTCGATGTGAAGCCGGGGGAATTCATCTTTCCCTTTGATCGCCGTCTGATCACCCAGGCCGTCACCAATCTCGTCAAGAACGCCCGTGAGGCGATCGAGGGCCGCCTGCAGACCGCGAGAGAGCCGCGCGGCTATATCCTCGTCGAGGCGGGGATCGCCGATCGCCACCCGTTCATTCGGGTCACCGATAATGGCATCGGCTTGCCGAAGGAAAACCGCCACCGGCTGGCGGAACCCTATATAACGACGCGTGACAAGGGCACCGGCCTCGGTCTCGCCATCGTCAAGCGGATCATGGAAGAACACGGCGGCCGCCTCGTGCTCGAAGACGCCCAGGACGCAGCGACAGGCTTGGGCGCCCGCATTACCCTGGTGTTCGATGCAATTCCGGAAATCGAGCTTGCAACCGCCGGCGTGAGTTGAAAATGGCGGCCGATATTCTCATCGTCGACGATGAAGCCGATATCCGCGAACTGATTGCCGGAATCCTCCAGGATGAGGGATTCGAGACGCGCCTTGCCCACAACAGCGATGCGACGGTGGCCGAAATCGATTTGCGCCGCCCTTCGCTGATCGTGCTCGATATCTGGCTGCAAGGCTCACGGCTCGACGGGCTTGATCTCCTGAGTGTCATCAAGGAAAAGCATCCGGATGTGCCGGTGATCATCATTTCCGGCCATGGCAACATCGAAACCGCCGTCGCCGCCATCAAGCGCGGGGCTTACGACTATATCGAGAAACCGTTCAAATCCGATCGCCTGCTGCTGGTGGTGGGAAGGGCGCTGGAGATCGCTAGGCTCAAACGTGAAAACGAAGATTTGAAGGGCAGGGCGGGGGCCGATGCGGAACTGCTCGGCGGCTCTACGGCGATGCGGCAACTTCGGCAACTGCTCAAGAAAATAGCTTCGGGCAACAGCCGTGTGCTGATCAGCGGTCCCATGGGTGCCGGCAAGGAGCTGGCGGCGCGCACGCTGCATGGCCTCTCCACCCGGGCTTCCGGTCCCTTCGTAACGCTGAGCGCCGCCATTATGGCGCCCGAGCGCATGGAAGAAGAGCTGTTCGGCGTGGAGGATGCAAGCGGCAACGCGCGCCGGGTGGGTGCCTTGGAAGAGGCCCATGGCGGAACGCTCTATATCGACGAAGTGGCCGACATGCCGCTCGAAACCCAGGGCAAGGTGTTGCGCGTCCTGGTGGAGCAGACGTTCCAGCGGGTGGGCGGCGCCAAGAAAGTGAAGGTAGATGTCCGCGTGGTTTCCTCGACAAGCCGCGACCTCTTGGGGCTTATCGCCGACGGGCGCTTTCGCGAGGATCTCTTTCACCGGCTTGGGGTGGTGCCGGTGCAGGTGCCGGCTTTGGCGGAACGGCGCGACGATATCCCTGAACTTGTGGCGCATTTCGCCAAGAGTTATTCGCTCGCCGCCGGCCAGCCGCTGCGCCGCTTTGCCGATGATGTGCTTACCATGCTGCAAACGCGCGACTGGACCGGAAACATCCGTGAACTGAAAAACAATATCGAGCGCATCATGATCCTCGCCGGCGGCGATCCGGCGGACGAGATTACCGCGGCCTCCCTGCCGGTGGATGGTCATGCACCCGCCGCTGCGGCATCCGGCCTCGAAAACTTGCTCATGATGCCGTTGCGCGATGCCAGGGATGCCTTCGAACGCGACTATATCACATCGCAGTTGTTACGCTTTGGCGGCAATATTTCGAAAACCTCCGTTTTTATCGGCATGGAGCGTTCGGCGCTGCACCGGAAAATCAAGATTCTTGGATTGACCGGGCGGAGCGAGGAGGCCGAATAGCGGCAATTTTGCAAGTTACAGAACTGTGGTAACCTCGGCGTCCATAAAAACTGGCCCCAGAGAAAACAAGAGAACAGCGATGGCCCAAGAAAAACAACAAAACCTGCAAGACACCTTCCTCAATCATGTGCGCAAGCAGAAAGTTCCCGTGACGGTGTTTTTGGTGAATGGCGTCAAATTGCAGGGTGTCATCTCCTGGTTCGACAATTTCTGTGTGCTGTTGCGCCGCGACGGCATGTCCCAGCTGGTCTACAAGCATGCGATCTCAACGATCATGCCGGGTGGCCCCATCAGTCTCTTCGATGAGGAGACCCAGGGCGGGTGAGCGCGCCCAAACGTTCAAAGCAGGGTACAGGCAGCGCTATCGTACTGCATGTGGAGCGGCGAAACGCCCGCGCGAAAGTGGTTTCGGGACGCGATGCTGAGTCGCGCCTGGCGGAAGCTGTGGGGCTTGCCCGCGCCATCGGCCTTGAGGTCGCCGCGGCCGTCATCGCACCGGTGGCGGCGGCGAGACCCGCGACATTATTAGGTTCCGGCAAGGTGGACGAACTGGCCAAGCGTATCGCGGAGACGGAGGCCGAACTCGTTATCGTCAATGCACCGCTGACGCCCATTCAGCAGCGCAATCTGGAAAAGGCCTGGGGCGCCAAGGTGCTCGACCGGACGGGCCTTATTCTCGAAATCTTCGGCAGGCGGGCAGTGACTCGCGAAGGCGCGCTGCAAGTCGAACTCGCCCATCTTGAGTACCAGAAAAGCCGCCTGGTTCGCAGTTGGACCCATCTTGAACGCCAGCGCGGCGGCTTCGGGTTTTTGGGCGGTCCAGGTGAAAGCCAGTTGGAAACCGACCGCCGTCTCATCGAGGAGCGCATCGGAAAAATCAAAAAGCTGCTCGCCTCGGTGGCGCGAACCCGGGCCTTGCACCGCGAGGGCAGGGCGCGCGTTCCCTATCCGGTGATTGCCTTCGTGGGCTACACCAACGCCGGCAAATCGACCCTGTTCAACCGGCTGAGCGGTGCTTCGGTGGACGCCCGGGACCTGCTGTTTGCCACGCTCGATCCCACCATGCGGGAAATTAGCCTGCCGCATGGCCGCAAGGCGATCCTTTCCGATACCGTGGGGTTCATTTCCGACCTGCCGACATCGCTGATCGCCGCCTTCCGGGCCACGCTGGAGGAGGTGCTGGAAGCCGACATGATCCTCCATGTGCGCGATGTGAGCCATGTGGAAAGCGAAGCGCAAGCGGGCGATGTCAACAAGGTGCTGGACGAACTCGGCATCGGCGAGACGCGGCGCGGGGGCATCGTCGAAGTGTGGAACAAGCTCGATCTCCTCGATACCGAAACCCGAAACCCCCGCGTGGCGCAGGCTAACCGCAAGGAGAATTGCGTTCTTGTCTCCGCCGTCACCGGCGAGGGCGTGGAACGTTTGCTGGAATTGCTCGAGAACCGGTTGGGCACCGGCGACATGTCCTACGAGGTGTTTCTTGAGCCTTCCGACGGTGAAGGCCGGGCTTGGCTGCATGAGCGCGGCGAAGTGCTGGAAAGCACGCAGTTCGCCGATGGCCGCATGAAGCTCTTGGTGCGGCTTTCGCACGATAAGGCAGGCCAAGCTGCCTCACGCTTTGGCAACATGCTGCGGCCCGCCGCAAAGCCTCACAGGGCCGCCGCGGAATAGGGTGCGAGTTTACCTCTCCCAAGGGAGAGGTCGTCCGCCGAAGGCGGCCGGGTGAGGGGATCGGATACATCAAATGAGGTACAATGTCCCCTCATCCTCCCATCGCCCATGGTGATGGGCCCCCTCCTTCTCCCGAGGGAGAAGGGAATCATCAAGCCTTACTTTCTAATTCCTTCGCCTCGTCCCAAAGACTATCCATTTCTTCCAGACTGGAATCCTCGAACGTCTTTTCCTGTTCGGCAAGGCGTGCCTCGATATGGGCGAAGCGGCGTTCGAACTTGGCATTGGCGGCGCGCAGGGCCGTTTCGGGATCGATTTCGAGATGGCGCGCCACATTGGCGAGCGCGAAGAGCAGGTCGCCATATTCTTCCATCTTCTTGGTGCCAAGCGCGGTGCGGAACTCGGCTACTTCCTCGGTAATCTTGTCATAGACGTGATCGACCGAGGGCCAATCGAAGCCCACCTTGGCGGCCTTGGTCTGGAGCTTAACCGCGCGCGTCAAGCCGGGGAGCGCAACCGGCACAGAGGTTAGGAGACCGGCGTTGGGCGCATCCTTCCGCTCCTTGGCCTTCATGTCCTCCCAGAAACCTTTGGCCAGCATGGCCGACCGCGCCGCCTCATCGCCGAAAACATGGGGATGGCGGCGCAACAGCTTTCGGCAGATGGCGGCGGTCACATCCTCGAAATTGAAGGAGCCTTCTTCCTCCGCCATTTGCGCGTGATAAACCGCCTGGAGCAGGAGATCGCCCAATTCCTCGCACAGCTCAGGCCGCGAGCCTTTGGCAATGGCATCGGCCACCTCATAGGCTTCCTCGATCGTATAGGCCGCGATGGTCTCAAAATTCTGTTCGAGATCCCAAGGACAACCCGTCACCGGCGCACGCAGAGCCTTCATAATGGCGCGC
>JBOHKD010000088.1:0-6052 GCA_050728895.1 Aestuariivirga sp. | reverse complement strand
GCGATGACCAGGCCCTTGTCCCAGACATTGATCTGCAGGAGCCGCGCTTCCGGCACGGTGACCGAAGCCACCTGGTTGAGCGGCATGCTGGCGCCATAGGCATCGACATGAATGGGCTCGAGCAGGCTGGGTGCCGCGCGTCCCGTCCGGAGGCCGCCGAAATCATGCTTGAGCGCCTCAGCCGCGCCATGCATGCGGCGCTTGATGTCCGGTCCGTTATAGGGTGCGGGCTGGGCCATGGGGATCAGTCCTTCGTAACAGTGGTAAAGCGGCCGGCGCCATTGAGCACATCGAGGACGGCACCGGCTTTTCGGATGGAGAACACAACTACCGGAATCCCGTTGTCGCGCGCAAGGGCAATGGCCGCGGGATCCATGATGCGCAGGTTTTTGGCCAAAATTTCGGTGAAAGAAATCTTGCCATAGCGAATGGCCTTGCCATCCGTCTTGGGATCGGCGGAATAGACGCCATCGACGCTCGTGCCCTTTAGCAACGCCTCGCATTGCAATTCGGCGGCGCGCAAGGCAGCACCCGTATCGGTGGTGAAGAACGGCAAGCCGGTTCCCGCCGCGCAAATGACGATCCGCCCTTGTTTTAGATGATGAATGCCCTTGGCGGGGGAATAGGTTTCGCACACCGTCGGCATGGGAATGGCCGAGAGAACGCGCGCGTCCGCTCCCTTGGAATTAAGCGTTCCCTGCATGGCAAGCGCGTTCATGATCGTCGCCATGATGCCCATGTGATCGGCCGAAACCCGGTCCATGCCCTTGGCCGCCCCCGCCAGCCCGCGAAAGATATTGCCGCCGCCGATGACCAAGGCGATCTCGGCACCCTTGACGGCGCAGGCGATGATTTCATCGGCCAGATGGCCCACGGTTTTGAGGTCGATGCCAAAGGGCTGTTCGCCCATCAGCACTTCGCCCGATACTTTCAGAAGGATGCGCTTGAACGCGAGCTTGCCCATGATTTCGAAATCCGCCGTGCGACGTCAAAAACTTGCGCCGCATACTAACCGCCATTCCACCGATTCGCGCGGTTGGCGAATGTGTTGTTTCATGGTTATGTGAGTAACGCAAAGTAGCCGGTTTGAACAGGCTTGGGAAGAAAATGCCATGCGTGCCTTCATCTTCGCCCCGATCGTTCTGGCACTAAGCTGGGTTCCCTCCTTCGCCGCGGCTGGTGCGATTTGCGGCGGCATAATGGGCACCCAATGCGGCGAGAAGGAATGGTGCAGCTATGCTCCGGACAATGCCTGCGGCAGCGCCGACGGTTCCGGTGTTTGCATGGTCAGGCCCGACCTGTGCACAATGGTCTATCTGCCGGTTTGCGGCTGCGACGGCAATACCTACACCAATGCATGTAGCGCCCATGCGGCCGGAGCGAGTGTCGCCTATGTTGGAACCTGTAGGGCGCCCGACGAGCACAATTGTGCCCAGGTAATTTCTTGTGGCATCAAGGACGGGGTTGCCAAGGAATACTCCACGCCATGCGCCGCGGCCCGGGACGGCGCCACCAAAATCGCTCCCAAGAGCGGAGCAGCCTGCGCGGTGACCCAGTGAGGGCGGCGCAAGATCAGATTGCAGCTCGCGCCGTCTTGGCCACTTCGGCGGCGAAATCATCGTCCTTTTTCTCGATGCCCTCGCCGAGCTGCATGCGTACATAGCCCAAAAGTTTGACGGGAGCGCCCGCCTTGCCGGTAGCTTCCGCGATGGCTTGCGTCACCGTCTTGGTGCCGTCATGGACATAGGCCTGTTCGAGCAGGCAGTTCTCCTTGGCATAGGTCTTGAGGCCCGAGGCCACGATCTTTTCCAGCACATTGGCGGGCTTGCCAGCATTCTTCTCTGTGAGAATAGTTTTCTCGCGTGCCAGCGTGTCGGCGGACACGCCGGAAATGTCCATGGCAACGGGATTGGCCGCCGCGACATGCATGGCGAGCATGCGGCCGAACTGGGCCAGCTCATCCTTGTTGCCGGTTGATTCGAGCGCCACCAGCACGCCGATCTTGCCCAATCCCGGCGCCAACTGATTGTGCACATAGGAGCCGATGACACCATCCTTGACGGCGAGGCTGGCGGTGCGGCGCACCGACAGATTCTCGCCGATGGTGGCCACCATTTCCGCCACATATTCGGCAACCGCGTGATGCGAGCCGGGAAACCTCATGGTCTTGAGTTTTTCGGTACTGCCTTGCGCCTCAAGCGCCAGCTTGGCGATTTCAGCCACCATGGCCTGGAACTTCTCGTTCCGCGCTACGAAGTCGGTTTCGGAATTGACTTCGACGGCGGCGCCCGTTGTGCCCCTTACCGCGATGCCGACGAGGCCTTCCGCCGCAACGCGGGTCGATTTCTTGGCGGCCTTGGCAAGGCCCTTGGTGCGCAGCCAATCGACGGCGGCATTCATATCGCCATTGGTGGCGGCCAACGCCGTCTTGCAATCCATCATGCCTACGCCGGTCTTCTCGCGCAGGTCTCTCACCATGCCGGCGGTAATCGCAACCATGATCAGGCCGCCGGAACTTCTTCGGCGGCGGGAGTTTCAGCCGCTGCTGGCGCCAAATCCGTGCCATGTCCCGTCTGGGCAATCGATATGCCTTCAATGCAGGCGCGGGCGAATAGGTCGCAATAGAGCGCCACCGCTCGCCCTGCGTCGTCATTGCCGGGAACAGGATGGGTGACACCGGTGGGATCGCTGTTGGTGTCGATGATGGCGATCACCGGAATGCCCAGACGATTGGCTTCCTTGATGGCGAGCGCTTCCTTGTTGGTGTCGATCACGAACAAGAGATCGGGTGTTCCGCCCATGTCCTTGATGCCGCCCAGCGCCTTGTCGAGCTTCACCTTCTCGCGGGTGAGCGACAGGAGTTCGCGCTTGGTGAGGCCGGAGTCTTCCTTCGCAATCGTCTCGTCGATGGTGCGCAAATGCTTGATCGAATTGGAAATCGTTTTCCAGTTGGTGAGCATGCCGCCGAGCCAGCGGGCGTTCACATAATACTGCGCCGAGCGCCTGGCCGAATCCGCGATCTGCTCGGCGGCGACCCGCTTGGTGCCGACGAACAGCACCCGCCCGCCCTTGGCCACCGTCTCCGTCACGGTAAGAAGCGCCTGATGCAGTAAAGGCACCGTCTGGGCGAGATCGATGATGTGGATACCATTGCGGCTGCCGTAGATGAAGCTCTTCATCTTCGGGTTCCAGCGATGCATTTGATGGCCGAAATGCACGCCTGCTTCGAGTAGCTGGCGCATGGTGAATTCTGGCACTGCCATGGGGCCGTTCCTTTTCCGGTTGATCCGCCGCGAAAGATTGTGACCGAACGATCCGGCACCGGAAGGATTGCCGCTATGCGGGGAACTTGCGTTCCCATGCGGCACTCCCGCTTTCGCGTGTGAGTTGGTAACGGGGCGAGCCTATAGCGGTGGCCCGCGCCAATGGCAAGCTACAAGAATTTCAGAATTTTTGCGCCGAGAATACTTTTTGACGTCATAGGAATTATTTCATGTGAAACAGGCGTAATTGCCTCGTAGTTTCAATGCTGTGAAAGTAGGCAATGGCATGCTCGCATGTTGATTTTGGATGCCAAGAAATTTAAAAACATGGCATCCAGAATGGATGTCTTTCGCGCAGTCAGGGGAGGCCACAGACTCGGTTGTTTCTACGGAATTCTCGGAAACTGCACATTCCATCTGCTTACCCGGTTCGTCCCAGGACGGCCCACGCCCGGCACTTTGCTCCCAAATCCACTCTCATTCCATTTTGGACAATAATGCACCATAAGAGCAAATTCGGCGGCGAATACCCACCATTCGCTCGCGAACGTCAGATATCGGCACTTCACTCTATCCGCGGAGATATTCTTTCGCCCACCAAGTTTACTTGCATGCTCGCTTAAACGGGCCCGTAGAGTCCGCTTGCTCTTGGTTGTACCCTTGGACGCCTTACCGATGTAAACGAGCTCGTTCTTAAAATAGAGTGCGTAAATACCGCTTGCTTGCGGCCCGACGCCTTTCTTCAACTGAAGAAGCGGGCTAGCCTCCAGCTTCTCGACTACCTGAGAACGGATGCCATGATCGAGGTCAAAATCGAAGCTGTGCGGATCACCGCTACTCATCGCAAGGATCACACTACCCTTAGGCTCTTTGCCACATCGCGAGCAATTACGTATGCCATCGTAACCGGTACGGCGTTGCCCAATTGGCGCATTGCTTCTGTCCATGAGCCCTGAAAGGTGAATTGATCGGGGAATGTTTGCAGCCTGGCGCTTTCCCGCACCGTGAAATAGCGGATACTGCCGTTCTCGCGTACCAGCATGTTTTCCCCGCCGGGAACACCGTGAACTCCCGCTTTCAGCGTCTTGGCAGGTTCATCGAGCGGGCTGCCGGTATGGCCCGGATAGCTGCGTGCGCCATCCTGAAACTTGTGGTTCGCGATTTTTTTTGCATTGTGAATTTCCAATTCGGGATCAGGCAAGTCTCCGATTGCATCGCGGGTGGTCCGCCAAGGTTTTTCCCGAGGTTTGAAGAGGATCGCGCTACCGCGCGCATGGAGTTGACCATCCATGGTCCGCTCGCGAGTGGGAATGCGATGCCTCTCCCAATACTCCTTCGTCTTGCATTGAGTCCACAGAAGCGCATCGAGGCTGTGTGAGGGCTTGGGAAAAGACCATTCGATTTGCAAATCCGCGCGATATCCCACAAAAACGACTCGTTCACGGCGTTGCGGCACGCCATAATTGGCCGCATTAATAATATCGAAAACGACGCGATATTCCTCTTTATTGGCTGGACGGCCGGTATGATGCCGTTGAAGCCTCGATAAGTGATCGGCCCATTCTTCCCCTTTCTTCAAATCAATACTTGGATACGAAAGCTGCAGAAAAATGTAGTTGAAATATCCCGCGAAGCTTGATCGCGTCAGCCCTTTGACATTCTCAAAAATAAAAGCCTTTGGCCGAATTTCCCGGATGGCCCTCACTGCTTCCGACCACATATCTCTTGTGTCAGCCTGTCCTCGGTGTTTGCCGCCCAAGGAAAATGGCTGGCAAGGCGGTCCGCCCGAAACGAGTTCGACCTTGTCCGCCAATCGGGAAAAATCCAGATCGCGAACATCCCCTTCGAACGTTTCCGGCCACTTAGCCAAGGGTTTTCGATAGGCCCGGTTGTCCCGGATCGTGCGGCAGCACCATTGATTCCATTCAGCCACCAGGGCCGGCTGAAATCCTGCTCGGCTAATCCCCAACCCCAAGCCGCCAGCGCCTGCGAACAATTCAACCGCGCGCATTTATTAGCTCTCCAAAAAGCGCCTCAATTTGTTCTGTAATTGTTCCTTATTCACCAATTGGCATTCCCACACAAGCAATATCTTCCATCCCAATGATTTTAAGGCCCGAATATTCTTCTGGTCCCGGCGGTGATTCGACTCAAGTTTTGGCAGCCAAAATTTCAGCCGGGATTTTGGGAGTCGAGCCAAGCGGCATCTCGAATTCGCATGCCGATGCCAAAAGCAGCCATGAACGAAAATAACCTTTTTGCGCGGAGCAAACACCAGATCGGGACAACCCGGAAGGT
The DNA here is from genome assembly GCA_050728895.1 of Aestuariivirga sp. Classification (GTDB taxonomy): domain Bacteria; phylum Pseudomonadota; class Alphaproteobacteria; order Rhizobiales; family Aestuariivirgaceae; genus Aestuariivirga. The sequence goes on along the minus strand of JBOHKD010000088.1, from coordinate 491 downwards.
CGCGGCGGTGCAGCGCGTAACGAAAGCCCATGCCATGAACAACCCTCCGCACTGCAAGCTCTGGCTTGGTGTTCTTTCCGCGAACCATTCCCATCCGTTGGCTTCGCGCGGCGGGGGTTAGGCTGTCAGTCATCTCCGTTCAATCCGAATCCCCGGTAAAGGTCAGTTGGCTAAACCTTCCTCGCCATCGTGAGCCCGTCGCAGATCGGGATCATGGCGATTTCGACGCGGGTGTCGGCGGCGATTTTGGCATTGAGGGCGCGGATCGCGGTGGTATCGGCATCGGTGTTGGCCGGGTCCGCGACATCGCCGCCCCATAAGACATTGTCGATCAAAACGAGGCCGCCTGCCCGCAGCAGTTTCAGAGCACCTTCATAATAGGTGTCATAGCCGGACTTGTCGGCATCGATGAACGCCAGGTCGAATGTGCCGGCCTCGCCGTTTTTGAGCAGACGATCGATGACAGCGGTGCCGCCATCGAGGTGAAGCGC
>JBOHKD010000087.1:0-6106 GCA_050728895.1 Aestuariivirga sp. | reverse complement strand
ATCTCGCGGCTCTCCTAAGCGAGCGCGACGGCTTGGGCCGCCAGGCTGGCGCCGATATTGCCACGAGGTTGGCGCAACCGGCCCAGCGCATTCGGGCGGCAGCAAAACAGATCGCAGGAATGGCGAAGGTGAAGGGTGATGCAACGGGGTTGAGCATTGGCGTGCTTGTCGCCCTTGCCTGGCCCGACCGGATCGCCCAGCGCCGGAGCGGGGAACGGCGCTACCGATTGTCGGGCGGCGGCGGCGCATATCTCTCCGATCACGATTCGCTCGCCGTTCACGACTGGCTGGCAATCGCCACGACCGATGGCGCCGCGGGCGACCAGAAAATATTTCTCGCGGCACCTCTGTCGCTTGCCGAAATCAAGGAACATTTCGCCGGGCAGATCGAAATTTGCGGCAATGTCTTCTGGGATGGCCGGGCAAAGGCGGTGAGCGCCAAGCGCCAGCGCCGCCTTGGCGCTCTGGTTCTGGAAGAAAAGCCGCTCGCCGATCCCGATCCGGAAGCTGTGAGCGCCGCCATGGCGCAAGGCGTGAAGGATAGGGGGCTGGCTTCGCTGCCGTGGAACGAGGTGGCAAGGAACTTGCGCGCCCGCGTAAAATTTCTCCGCCGCCTGTTTCCCGACAACGGCTGGCCCGATTTCTCGGACGAGGCGCTGACCGCAAATCTCGATTCCTGGCTCACGCCCTATCTCGCCGGAATCAGCCGGCAGGCTCATCTCGAACGTCTCGACATGCACAAGATTCTCCATAACATGATCCCACGCGATCTCTGGCACTCGCTCGACAGGCTGGCACCATCGCGTGTCGCAGTTCCTTCCGGCGCCGATGTGCGGATCGACTATGAAACCGAAGGCGATCCCGTGCTCCGCGTCCGGCTTCAGGAAATGTTTGGGCTCGCCAAAACACCTGCCATTGCCGGCGGCCGCAGCCCGCTTCGCATCGAACTCCTGTCGCCGGCGGGGCGCCCGCTCGCCGTCACCGGATCGCTGGAGACTTTCTGGACCAGTGGCTATCCCGCCGTGCGCTCTGCCATGCGGGGACGTTATCCAAAACACGCCTGGCCCGAAGACCCGCTCAATGCAGTGCCGGTAAAACCGAGGCGGCGTTAGTGTCTTCTCCCGCAAGGCGGGAGAAGAAGGGGCCCGTTACGAAGTAACGGGGAGATGAGGGCCCTCACCTATCCCAATGCGTTCCGCATTGGGTCCCTATCCTCTCCCGTTACACGGGAGAGGATACCAATGCTTGACCGGGCAGGGTGCCGATGCCAAACACCGCGCCACCCATGATCGCTACCTCCCACATCCGCAATTTCTCCATCATCGCCCACATCGACCACGGTAAATCCACCTTGGCCGACCGGCTGATTCAACTCTGTGGCGCGGTCGCCGAGCGCGACATGGTCGATCAGATCCTCGATTCGATGGACCTTGAGCGCGAGCGCGGCATCACCATCAAGGCCAACACCGTGCGTCTCGACTATACCGCCCGCAACGGTGAAAAATATGTGCTGAATTTGATCGACACGCCGGGCCATGTGGATTTTGCCTATGAGGTATCGCGCTCGCTCGCCGCCTGTGAAGGTTCGCTTTTGGTTGTCGATGCAAGTCAGGGCGTCGAGGCGCAGACCTTGGCCAATGTCTATCAGGCCATCAACAATCACCATGAAATTGTGCCGGTCCTCAACAAGGTCGATCTGCCCGCCGCCGAGCCCGAGCGCATCCGCCAGCAGATCGAAGATGTGATCGGCATCGACGCTTCCGGCGCCATCCCCATTTCCGCCAAGACGGGTTTGGGTGTTCCGGAGGTTCTCGAAGCGATCGTCAACCGCTTGCCGGCACCCAAGGGCGAGCGCGCGGCACCGCTGAAGGCGCTGCTGGTCGATAGCTGGTATGACCCTTATCTCGGCGTCGTCGTGCTGGTGCGCATTGTCGATGGCGTGATGAAGAAGGGCCAGAAGATCAAGCTCGTCTCGACCAACGCCGTCTATCAGCTCGATCAGGTTGGAGTCTCGCGGCCGCGCCGGGAAATAGTTGAAACATTGGGCCCCGGCGAGATCGGTTTCTTCACCGCCTCGATCAAGCAGGTGGCCGATACGCGTGTTGGCGATACCGTGGTCGAGGACAAGGCGCCGCCGGTGACGCCGCTGCCGGGTTTCCGCCCGGCGCAATCGGTGGTTTTCGCAGGGTTCTTTCCTGTCGATGCGGCTCGCTTTGAGGATTTGCGCGAGGCGATGGGTAAGCTCAGGCTCAATGACGCGAGCTTCACCTACGACATGGAAACTTCCGCCGCCTTGGGTTTTGGCTTCCGCTGTGGATTCCTCGGCCTCCTGCATCTCGAAATCATCCGTGAACGGACGGAACGCGAGTTCAATATCGAAATCATTACCACCGCTCCTTCGGTTATCTACAAGGTGAATCTGCGCGACGGCAGCCATCTGGAACTGCACAACCCCGTCGATCTGCCCGATCAAACATTGATCCTTTCTATCGAGGAACCGTGGATCGAAGCCACGATCCTGGTACCCGACGAATATCTGGGTTCGATCCTTAAGCTCTGTGAGGATCGCCGCGGCCGCCAGAAACAGCTCACCTACGCGGGCTCGCGCGCCCTTGTCGTCTATGAACTGCCGCTCAACGAAGTGGTGTTCGATTTCTACGACCGTCTGAAGTCGGTGAGCCGCGGCTATGCCAGCTTCGATTACAAGTTGATCGGCTATGACACGGGAGATCTTGTCCGCCTTGCCATTCTTGTCAACATGGAACCGGTTGATGCGCTGGCCATGATCGTGCACCGGGCCCGCGCCGAGCAGCGCGGCCGCGTCATGTGTGAAAAGCTGAAAGAACTGATACCTCGCCACATGTTCCAGATCCCGATTCAGGCGGCGATCGGCGGAAAGATCGTCGCTCGTGAAACGCTTTCGGCGCTCCGCAAGGATGTGACCGCCAAATGCTATGGCGGCGATATCACCCGCAAGCGCAAGCTTCTGGACAAGCAGAAGGAAGGTAAGAAAAAGATGCGCCAGTTCGGCAAGGTCGATATTCCGCAGGAAGCCTTCATTTCAGCCCTCAAGATGGACGAAAACTGAGGTTAGCGCCGATTGGAGCTGGACGGTAGTTTGGAATGATTCTAAGTATGTTCCGAAGCCACATACCCGTCGAGTAACCCTTGAAGAGCTTTTCCGATCTCACCGAACAGGAACTCCTGGCGCTGGCGATCTCCAGCGAGGACGATGACGCGCGTATCTATGCGCATTTTGCCCATTCGCTCATGGAAACCTATCCGGCCTCGGCCAAGGTCTTTGTCGATATGGCCGAAGAGGAACACCAGCACCGGCGCTGGCTGACCGACTTTTACCAAAAGAAATTCGGCGACTTTATTCCGCTGATCCGCCGCGGAGACGTTATCGGATTTGTCAAGCACAAGCCGGCCTGGACCATCGGCAAGCTCAACATCGAAGAAATGCGCCGGCGCGCCGAAGTGATCGAGCTGGAGAATTACCGCTTTTACAAGCAGGCGGCGGAACGCTCCGCCGACCCGCAGATGAAACAACTGTTGAATAATTTGGCCGAAGCCGAGAAGGGCCATGAATCGCTGGCGGGAAGGCTTGGCAAAAAGCATGTAACGGCCGATATCAAGATCGAGGAAGGCGAAGCCAAGCGCCGCCTGTTCCTGCTCCAGGTAGTCCAGCCGGGCCTCGTGGGCCTGATGGATGGCTCCGTCTCCACATTGGCGCCGCTCTTCGCCGCGGCCTTTGCCACCGGCAGCACCTGGGCAACCTTCCTGGTCGGCATGGCAGCATCGGTGGGCGCCGGCATTTCCATGGGGTTTGCCGAGGGTCTCTCCGATGACGGAAAGCTGACAGGGCGCGGGCATCCCCTCATTCGCGGGGCTGCCGCCGGCATCATGACGGCGGTGGGCGGGCTTGGACACACGCTGCCTTACCTCATTCCCGATTTTAACACCGCGACAGCACTTGCGGTGGCGGTAGTATTCGTCGAGCTGTGGGCGATCTCCTGGATCCGCTACAAATACATGGACACGCCCTTCCTCAAGGCGGCCTTCCAAATCGCGGTCGGAGGCTTCCTTGTGTTTCTCACCGGCATATTGATCGGTAGCGCCTAGCATTTTCCCGGAAAGTGAAATCCACTTTCCGGACAAGAAAATGCGTCATTTCAATCAGGCCGTCCGCAGGATGATTGCCCCGGTCACGATGAACAATGCGCCGCCGATGCGCGGCACGGTCACGGATTCCTTCAGCATCCTGAGCGACATGAGCATGACGAACAGGATACTGGTCTCGCGCAGCGCCGCCACCGCCGCGATGGGCGCATGCGACATGGCCCAGATGACGATCCCATAGGCGCAACCCGACAACAGGGCGCCGGCAATGCCGCTCCGCCAATGGGGTGCCACGGCCGCGAATATGCCCGGTCCTCGCGCCACCAGGCCGTAGGCCAGCAGATACAGGCCATCGAAAACGAACACGAGTGCCGCATAGCTCCAGGGAGCTCCCGAGGCGCGGCCGCCGAGTCCGTCCACCACCGTGTAGACGGCGATGAATGCCGAAGTGCCGAGAGCAAAGAGCAGCGTCAGCCCGTCGAGCTTGATGCCTCGCCGCCCGGCGAAGCTGACGAGCCATATGCCCGCCCCAAGGATGCCGATGCCGAGAACCCCGGCCATGCCGATCTGTTCATGGGTGACAAACCAGGTGACGAAAAGCGTAAGCAGGGGAGCGGCGCCGCGCGCGATCGGATAGACTTGGCTGAGGTCACCGGTGCGGTAGCTGCGCACCAGGAAAAGATTGTAGCCAAGATGCAGCAGGCCGGAAATCAGGGCGTAGGGAAGGCAGGCCCAGTCAGGCTTCGCGGCGGCCGCCAGCACGGCGAGCCCCATGATGCCGGTCAGCATCTGGATCAGAAACAGCGACAGGAAGCGATCGAGTTCCAGCTTGACCAGGACGTTCCAGCCCGCATGCATGGCGGCAGCGGCGATAACGGCAAGAAATATTTGCAGGTCCAATGCGCATCTCCGGGCGGCGGAAATGCTTAACGCGGGATAGGCGGAAACGCCAGTGCCCGGCGAACGCGAGTTCAGTCTAAATCAGGGGCAGCCGGTGGAACATGCCAGGGTTAACGATTGGCGTGGGCGAAGTGCGATCTCCTGCTGTATCGTGAAGCTCGTGGCCCCCAGGATACTTTGACCGAGGAAGGTAGCTACAAAAGGCGTGTAGGTGCCGCATACCTTGGCAATGATGATGTCATTGCCGTCCGTCATCAAATTGAGCATTCCCGTCGTCGATGGCGTGCCGCAAGCCGATCCGCCGGTACTCTTCTTGTTCCATTGACTGCTAATCGTGCCGCCGCCGACGTCGCGGAACTGGTAGACTTCGACCCGGACGCTAGAAATATCCGTGGGCTTCATGACCAGTTTTGCGGCATCGAAATAATCGGTAATGGCCGCTCCAGTCACCGTCGTCTGATTCTGGGTGACGAGATCGCCGACCACGCTCGCCGCATAGGTAATTTTGCGATTGAGCGTGATAAGTGAGGTGAGGTCCGCCAAACTGAAAAACAGGAGCAGCAGGAACGGCAGGATGAACGCCATTTCAATCGCCGCCACGCCCCGGCTGTCGCGCCGGAAGGAAATGAGTTTACCTGTCATGGCGTCGTCCCGAAGGGCTCGTTGCGGAAAATCGCCATGCCGGTAAGCCTGCGGGCGTCGTTACCGTTGATGTTGCCGAGAAAATCCATGAAAGGAAATACAAACGTCCAGTCATAGGTAGTGACCACCGTTGCCGGCATGAGTTGCGCGCCGGGATTGAAAGTGACCGGGGCCGGAGTTCCGTCCGGAGCCGGCCCGATTGTCACGGGATCTCCCATGACGGTTTCTAGATTGGAAAACGAAGTCCCGTTGTTGACATAGACAGTCACCCTGCCGCTGCAATTGGGGAGCATAGTGAGCTTGCCGCACAAAGCATTCTTGAAGGAGGAAGCTGTTACCGGGGCTCCGGCTACTGTCTGGCCTGTCCGGATAATACGGGCCGCCTCCTGCGTGGCGCTCTGCATCATATACTCGAAAAACAGCATGACGCCGGTTTCCATGA
>JBOHKD010000086.1:0-6120 GCA_050728895.1 Aestuariivirga sp. | reverse complement strand
GTATTGGAATAACCCACGAGGCCTTCGCACGTCACGATCACGTCGTCGGTTACATCGAGGTGATCGGCGATGAAGTCCCTGAGGCGCGGCGGACAGGCGGCATCGACTTCCATGCGGATCACCGAACCGCGTCGGCGGCGCTTGAGCGCGCTTTCAAACACGCGGACCAGATCTTCGGCCTCTTCCTCGATTTCCAGATCGCTGTCGCGAATGATGCGGACGAGGCCTTGGCCCTGGACCTCATAACCGGGAAACAGGCGTGGAATGAAAAGCTCGAGCATTGTTTCGAGCGTGATGAAGCGGGCCTTCCCAGCCGGTTCCGCCGCCGGCAGGCGAATGAAACGCTCGAGCTGCTGTGGAATGGGCAGAAGCGCGTTCATGTGCCATCCATCCTTTCGCCGCTTGAGGTCGAGGCAGATGATGAACCCGCGGTTGGGAATGAACGGGAACGGGTGCGCTGGATCGATGGCGATGGGTGTTACGACGGGCAGGATCTGTTCGAGGAACCGCAGATCGAGCCATTGCCGCTCGGCCGCGCTCAGGTCTTCCTCCACAACGATGACAATGCCGTTCTCGCCAAGCTCCGCCTTGAGCTGCAACCAGCGGCGGTCCTGCTCGGCCATGAGCTCCTGGGCGACGCGGCCAAGCAGGTCCAATTGCTCGGCCGGCGTTAGCCCGTCGTCGCTGCGTTCCGCAAGCTGCGCCCGCATCTGGCCCGCCAGCCCGGCGACGCGGACCATGAAGAATTCGTCGAGATTGTTGCCGGAGATCGACAGAAAGCGCAGGCGTTCGAGCAGCGGATGGCTGAGGTTACGCGCCTCTTCCAGAACGCGCATATTGAAGCCGAGCCAGGAAAGCTCCCGGTTGATAAAGCGCGCAGGATCGGCGAGGCCGATGGGACTGGTTTCGGGAACTGCTATATCGTTCATGGAGTGGCCCGGATAGTTGCGCTCATGGGCCATATTACACGGGATAACGAAACCGTGAAGCATTTCCGATGATATTGGAAAATTGCTGAGAGATTTCGGTTTCAGCCATAGCTCTACCGCTTGTGCCATGGACTCCTCACGCTGAGGTGCTTTGCCGGAGGCAAAGCCTCGAAGCGCCGTGAGGGAGCTTGACCAAACCCTTCGAGGCCCGGCTTTTGCCGGGCACCTCAGGGTGAGGAATTCTGTATTCAGCCATAGCTCCGCCCTTGATGGCGCCGGTAAGACCAGCCTAGAAGCCTCTGGCAAGCACGATGTCGAAAGTACCGCGCAGGAACTTGGCATCCTGCTTGAGGCCGATCGCCATCGATGGTTTGTGACCGGCCCAAGGGTCGTTGGCGATATGGGGATCGTCCTTGAAATAGAGCTGCGTGGTCAGCGGCACATGCAGCGATTCCGCCACTCGGAAATGAATGTGAGCCGGCCGCGTCAACCCGGCATATTTCTCCAGTCCCGGCAGGTTTGGCGGGATGGGATAGCTTCCCGGCATGATCGTTTCAAACTCATAGCTCCCCTGCTCATCGGTCAGCATCATGCCACGCAGGTGGAAGTCCACGTGTTCGGTGAAGTTGCCCGGTTTGTCCGTATCGTACACGCCCGCTTTGTTTGCCTGCCAGACTTCCACCAACGTGTTGGGCAAAGTGCTGCGGCAGTCAGAACTATATACCTTGCCGGAAATGACAAGCCGTTCGCCCGGTTCGTTTGGCCCAACCAATTTCGTCTGGAACGGCGCGCCGAAACGATAGAATGGTCCAATTATGTCGCTTTCCGTCACCTGACAGGATTGAGCAGCAGCGGCAAGGGCGCCAGGCGCGAAGGCGCCGCCAAGCACCGATGCAATTCCTTGCAAGACCATCCGCCGTGGCAGGCACAGGCCGCGGATCGACACGAAATCATTATTCATCTAAGCCTCCCAAAGCATCTCGGAACAATGACATGTTATCCCATTCCAGGCTCAGGAGGAAACACTGTAGGGGCGAAGATTGGCATTCTTCAAGGGCCGAGGGCGAGCGCGCCCGATATTGATCCTCGGCGCGCGGCGCGTTAGGAGTCCCTATGCCGATTTCACGCCGCGCGTTGCTGACGTCCGTCCTCGCTTCGGGACTGCTTCCGGGCAGGCCAGCGCTTGCACTTTCGGGCGAGCCGTTTCCGGTTTTCGAGTCCGACGCCAAGGAGATTCCCTACAAGTTCCGGCGGCGCGACGTGGTCTATGCGACCAAGGAGCCTCCGGGAACTGTCGTCATCGATGCCAAGCATCGCTTTCTCTACCATGTGTTGGGAAACGGCCAGGCAACGCGTTATGGCGCAGCCGTGAGCAAGAAGGGCAAGTCGTGGTCTGGTGAGACGTTGATCGGACGCATGGCGAAATGGCCGGTGTGGGTGCCCACGCCGGAGCATCTCGCCGAACATCCCGGCCTCGCCAAACACATCCATGGCATGCCGGGAGGTCCCGGCAATCCCATGGGCGCGCGAGCCTTGTATCTCTACCAGGGCGAAGTCGACACGGTTTACCGCATCCATGGCTCGCTCAAGCCGTCCGATATCGGGCGCACCGTCACGGCGGGGTGCTTCGGCCTGCTCAATATCGACGTGATCCACCTCTATGACCAGGTACAGATCGGAACCCGGGTCGTGGTGCTATAGGGCGGGATGATTCTAAGTTGAATCGAGACTCTACCTTTCTCCGTCATTCCGGCGAAAGCCGGAATCCAGCCTTGCAATGGACCCCGGCGTTCGCCGGGGTGACGGAAAAGGGGGTTGGCCTTGGGATGCCGGGTCAATCGAGAGTAATTCCGCTCTAGCTTCTCAATCATCTTCCGGGAAAAGTCCGGGGGCGTGGAGGGAATTGAGGACACGGGCGGCAAACGTCCTTGTGACTTCAACTCTTTCCTCCATGGCGCGGCGGTCGATTTCGGCCACCAGCGTTCGCGCCGCCTCCAGAGACCGGGGCATGCGCAGGAGGAGATAGGAAATGACCGCCTCCTCCACCGCCAGCTGACGGTCGGCGAAAAGTTTGACAAGGACACCCCGCAAGAGATCGTCGCCGGGAGCACCCAGCCCGACAACCGGCAGCGCCTGAAGCCTGGACCGCAAATCGGGAAGTTTGACGGACCATTGCCGGGGATGGCGATTGCTAGTGATGAGCAGCCGCGCATCCTGCTGGTTTGCATGGTTGAGAAGATGGAACAGCGCTTTTTCGTCCAGTCCCGGTCCCGGTGCATCCTCCACGGCCAGTGCGCCATTCGCCAACAGGTTGGGAATATCGGATTCAACCAAGTCAGCCGCGGCAATCCGTCCGGCCCGTGACTTCCGGCGCCAGACCTCAACGAGATGGGACTTGCCGCTGCCTGCCGGCCCAACAAGGAGAATTGCCTTCGCGGGCCAGTTGGGCCACTGATCGATCATGGCCACGGCGGCGGCGTTTGACCGCGTCACCAGAAAGTCCTCGCGTCCCAGAGCTGGCCGGTGTGAAAGCTCGAGTGCCAGCTGGCGTGCCGGTTGGGTCATTTGCCGCGCCGGCGCGGCGCGCCCAGATAAAGTTTCGAGTCCAGATATTTCCGCAGCGCGAAGCGCGTGAGAACACCCGCCGCCGCGGCCATGGGCACCGCCAGCAAAAGTCCGACAAAGCCGAAAATGTAACCGAAGGCGAAGAGCGCGAACATCAGCCATACGGGATGCAAGCCGATGCTGTGGCCAACGAGCTTTGGCGACAGGATATTGCCTTCGATGAACTGTCCCGCCGCGAAGATGGCGATCACCATCAGGATGCTGCCGAAATCCGGCCAGAACTGCACCAGCGCCACGCCGATGGCCAGCACGCCGCCGGTGATGGCCCCGGCATAGGGAATGAAACTTAAGGCACCCGTGACGATGCCGATGGCGAGCCCGAACTTGAGGCCCGCGAGAGACAGCCCGATCGCATAGAAGGTCCCGAGCAGCAGGCAGAGGGTGCCCTGCCCGCGAATGAAACCGGCGAGTGCCGTGTCGATTTCGCGGGCAAGCCCGCGCACCGTTTCCACATGATCGCGCGGCAGCCAGCCATCGACCTTGGTGACGATGTCGTCCCAATCGGCCAAAAGGTAAAAGGCGACGATGGGTGTTACCACCAGCAGCGACAGGAGATTGACCAGCGCAAGGCCGCCGGAGAGAATCGAGGTGAGCAGCGCCAGGATCCAACCCGCCGCGCGCCCCGCGCTATCGGAGAGAGAACCCTGGATATTCGCCCCCGATTTCGCCAGCATGTCTTTCAGCCAGGCGGGCGCCAATTCGTTGAAGCGCAGGCTGAGCCCCTGCAGCAATGCCGGCAGATCGCCCGCGAACTTGCCGATCTGATCGCCGAGAATGGGCACCACCAGCACAAGACCCAGCCCCAATACCAGAAGGCTGAACAGCAGGATCGTCAGTGTCGCGGCAAGGCGCGGCAGGCCGAGGCGTTCCAGCGCGTCGGCTACGGGATCGAGAAAATAGGCAAGAACGATTCCGGCGATGAAGGGCAGCAGAATTGCGCTGAGCAGCCATAAAACGAGGATGAGCGCCAGCAATGCGCCGATCCAGAAGGAGATTTGCTTTTGCAGAGTCATGTTGAACTGTTTCCGCGCCGGCCGTTTGCCATATGGCGGACCCAATCGAACAGGTAGAGCCCGCCCGAGGCCGCGGTCAAGACGCCGACGATGCCCATGCCAGCCAAAAGCCAGGGCTTGAGGGCAATCTCCATCTCCGCGGCGCCGAGCACCACGGCAATGAGCACGATCTGGCCCGTGGTATTGATCTTGCTCAACATCGAGGGCCTGATTTGCACCGGGCGATTCATCTGCCACGACAGAAGAAAGGCGCCGACAATCAGCACGTCGCGGCTTACCACAAGGATGACCAGCCATGAGGGCAGCACCTTGAGAACCCCCAAGGTTACATAGACCGAGACGAGCAGCGCCTTGTCGGCCATGGGATCGAGATAGGCGCCAAGTTCGGTGCGAAGATTATAGCGCCGCGCGATGTAACCATCGACGCCATCGCTTATCCCGGCGGCGGCAAAGGCAAGAAACGCAAACCCGTAAGCCTCCGACAGGATCAGCCACACCGTGAAGGGAACCAGCAGGATGCGCGCGATGGTGATCAGATTGGGCGGGTTCATGCCGGTCACATTACATCGCCTGAATAACCCAGCTCTCACCGATTTGCGACAGCGTCAGGCCGGTTCGCAGCATATTGTCCTGTAACGATGGCAGATCGTCGATGTACATCACCCGGATCACCGCCCCATCGGCGGAAAGAGTCGATACATCGACGCCGGTGACATTCGGCGTGGAGAGAATGCGCGAACGGATGCCGTTCCATTCCGTGGGACTTCCGAAGGACACGGCGACCGCAATCGACTGGGAGGAGCCGTACAAGTCCTGATCCGTGGCGGCCCTGCTCGCGTCTTCCTTGTATTTTTCGATCATGATCGCATGGAACCGCCGGGCCGCGAGCTCCGCTGAGTGCTCGATGTTGCCGTCCTCCGCGGTATAGATTTTGTCGAATGTGATCTTCCCCAGCCTGGTTTCACCAACCATTACGGCATGAATGCCGCCGCCTTCGGCGGGCTCGGCCACCGCCACCAGCAGGCTTGGCGCGCCATAGCGGCGGCGGATCGCTTCGAGCTTGATGGGATCGCCGTTCAAGGCATCTTCCACCGAAAGCGTCTCGGTATCCTCAAGATCGCCAAGCGGCACGATAACCGGCACCAGCGCTTGCTCGGCCCGGAGATCGAGCCATGCTTTCCGCCATGGGTTGTCTTCCCACAGCTTCGAGCCGGCGGGATCGCGGTAGACCGGCAGCAGGATGATGGGCGAGGCCCGGTTGGTTGGAACATGGACTCCATAAGCCTCAAGCAGTTTCTGCATTTTGGCCGGCAGAAAGCGCACAGTAAAGGTTCCGATGTAGCGGCCGGGCGAGGAACTTTCCTGCTCGATGGAAAGCGATTTAAGATAGGACGCGATGTCGTCGGGCTTGAGTTTCGCAAGTCCCTGGGCGATTTCCGGCGTCGTCAGCCGTTCGATCACCATGGCGAACGCCTTTACCTGCACATCCACCAGCGCCTGGTTCTTGGCCGTGGTGGCGGACGTGCCGGTCACATCGACCGCCACACCTTGCG
>JBOHKD010000085.1:0-6152 GCA_050728895.1 Aestuariivirga sp. | reverse complement strand
TGGACAACGCTTTCGGGAGCAGCCTTTCTTGGCGCCGAATGGCTGTTGGCGCGCCTCGGTTCTGGCCTGCATTTCGTATGCGATTACGAACGCGATAGTTTCGCCGCCAAGATCGGCATCGGGCGCCTCCCGCACGCCGTTGTCCACAACGGATTGTGGCCGGAGGAATTTACCATGATCGCCACGGAACCCGATGCGGCGGACGTGGTGTTCATCGGCGATATGCGCAGGCTCAAGGGAGTCGATGTGCTGATCGAAGCGCTGGCGCTGTGTAACAGGACACGCCGGACGACCGCCCTACTCGTTGGCGACGGCCCTGACATGGAGATGTTCAAGCGCCAGGCAAATACGCTCGGACTAGACGGTCTCGTCACCTTTCCTGGGCGAATGACGGCCGGGCAAGCCTTTCGGCTCGGCCGTCTGCTAGTATTGCCATCGCGCGCGGAGAGTTTTCCCTATGTAGTGCTGGAAGCCTGTGCGGCGGGAAAACCCTTGATCGCCAGCGATGCCGGCGGCATTTCGGAGATTCTGGAAAAGCTTCACCTAGTGCCTCCGGGCGATGCGGGTCTGCTTGTGGGGCGTATCAGTTCCGTGCTGGCCAATCCCGCCGGGATGGCTGAGCGGGCGCTGGCAATCCGCGACAGTGTACGGCGAAAATTCAGCGCCGAGGCCATGGTTTCCGGCGTTGTCGCGCTATACCGGCAGGTGCAGCCGAACTGACCCGCCACGGGACGGCCGGTTAACCCGGTGTTAACCCTGTTTCGTCAACACATTCATAACCTTCCGGGCGAGGCGCGGGGTTTGCTCCCGTACTCTACGAAAGCCTAATCCCGTCTCTCTACGGAACACCAAAACTCATGCGCATGAATCCGGACAAGATCAATCGGGTGATTGCCGCGGATATCCTGGAAAAACTGGAGCCCGCCGCCCTTCCCCATGCCGAAAGCCCGCGGGCGCAAACCATCGGCACACTGACACGCGCGCCCCATGTGTCGGGCCGGGTGATCTCCAGCCTGGTGCGCCTTGCCGAAGGCTTTCTCGCCGGCGTTCTTGGCCTTTTGATCGCCAGTACTAATCCCAGTCTTTCGCCGCTTGGCGTCGACAGTCACTATGGGCTGCTGATCCTCGCTGCCGCCTTCGCCCTTCCGGCCGTGGCCCAGGTCTTTGGCCTGCATTCGATACAGGCGCTGTTGCGGCCGTCGCAGAACATTACCCGGCTTGCCGCCGGATGGACGCTGATCTTCGCGGCAATTACCATCGCCATCTTCCTCGGCAAGGCAGGCGAGAGCTATTCCCGCGCCTGGCTCGGCCTCTGGTACATGGGCGGCCTGTCGGCCCTGATCCTGTTTCGGGTCGCTACGGCTTGGCTGGTGCGCTACTGGAATCGCAATGGCCAGTTGGACCGCCATGCCGTGCTGATCGGCGGCGGCGCCCCGGCGGTGGAATTCCTCGCGGCACTCGAAGCCTCGAACACTTCGGATGTCTCGGTGGTCGGCATCTTTGACGACCGCGACAACCGGCGCTCACCATCCACGATCGCCAGGCTCCGGAAGCTCGGCAATGTCGGAGAACTCATCGACTTTGTCCGCCGCGCCCGCGTCGATATCCTTATCGTCACTTTGCCGCTTGCCGCCGAGGAGCGCCTCCTGCAGATTCTCAAGAGACTGTGGGTGCTGCCGGTCGATATCCGCCTCAGCGCCTATGCACAAAAACTGCATTATCGCCCGCGGGCCTATTCCTACATCGGCAACATTCCGTTTCTCGATGTCCTCGACAAGCCGCTCGGCGACTGGGACCGCATTCTCAAAACCCTGGAAGACAAGATCATCGCCGCACTCGCCATAGGTTTGCTGTTGCCGGTGATGGCGCTCATCGCAATCGCCGTAAAATGGGAGAGCAAGGGACCGGTCTTGTTCAGGCAGAAGCGCTACGGCTTCAATAACGAGCTTATCGAAGTCTTCAAGTTCCGCTCGATGTATCATGAACTGCGCGATGCCGATGCCGCCACACTCGTCAGCAAGGGAGACGCCCGCGTCACCCGCGTCGGCCGCTTTATCCGCAAGACCAGCCTGGACGAACTGCCGCAGTTGTTCAACGTGCTGCGCGGTGAACTGTCGCTTGTCGGTCCTCGTCCCCATGCAACCAAGGCCAAAGCCGCCGATCAGCTCTACAACGACGTGGTCGACGGCTATTTCGCCCGCCACCGGGTAAAACCCGGCATCACCGGCTGGGCCCAGGTCAACGGATGGCGCGGCGAAACCGACACGACCGAAAAGCTGCAACGGCGCGTCGAGCACGATCTCTATTATATCGAGAATTGGTCGCTCGCTTTCGATCTCACCATTCTGTGGAAAACGCCGTTCGCCCTGTTCAAAGCGGAGAGCGCATATTGATCGCCGAGGCTTTCGCCCCTCGTTCACAACCGATCCGGCTCATGGGCATCACCTTCGAGCAGGCGCAGTTGGCGGCCGTTTGGCTGATGATGGCGTCAAGCTTCTTCGTCTCCATCGAGCCAGCACCCTGCGATCTGCTGTTCATCGTGGCGCTCGCACTCTTCGCCGTGTCGGGCTTACGGATCTCGGTGCTCGTGGTGCCGATGATCCTCTATTTGCTGTTCTATAATCTCGGCGGCTTCATCAGTTTTCTGGAGGTCTCGAACGAAGACAAGGCCGGGATGTTCGTCATCACCTCGATCTATATGGGGGTATCGGCCGTCTTCTTCGCCTTCTATGTGGCGCAAGACCCGGTGCGGCGGATGGCCGTCTTCGGCAACGGCTATGCGATCGGCGCGGTCTTAGCCTCGGGCATCGGCCTCATTGGTTATTTCGACGTCGCGGGCCTGCAAGCCACTCTTGCGCCCATTTTGCGCGCGCAAGGCACTTTCAAGGACCCGAATGTGCTGGCGACCTATCTGATACTGCCCGGCCTTCTGCTGACCCAGAGCTTCATGCTCGGCAACAACCGTCACCGGTTGCTCAGGACAGGTGCTTTGCTGACCGTGCTCGCCGCACTTTTTCTCGCCTTCTCGCGCGGCGCCTGGATCAACTTCTCGATAGCCGCCGCGTTGATGATCGTTCTCACCTTCGTGTTAACGCCGTCGGCAAGCTTGCGCCGCCGGATCGTCTTGCTGTCGATCCTCGGTGCCGCCGCCCTCGTAATTTTGATTGCGTTCCTTCTGTCGCTCGAGGCGGTGCGCGACTTGTTTCTCGACCGCGTGACGCTGAGCAAGAGCTATGACACGGGCGAGCGCGGGCGCTTCGGCGTCCAGGCCCACTCGATCCAGTATTTGCTGGAGCGGCCGTTCGGCTTCGGGCCAACGCTCTTCCGCAAGCTCTTTGGACAGGACCCGCACAATGTGTTCCTCAATGCCTTCGCCTCCTACGGCTGGCTCGGCGGCATCAGCTATCTGCTGCTGACGATCAGCACGATCGTGATAGGATTCAAGACGGTACTCATGCGCACGCCCTGGCAGAATTATGCCATCGTGGTCTTTTGCCCGCTGCTTGCCACGATTTTGCAGGGCGTACAGATCGACACCGATCACTGGCGCCACTTCTACTGGATGCTCGGGCTGATGTGGGGACTGTTCGCCGCATCGATGGCGTATAGGCCGCTAACGGCTAGGAGTGAGACTGGGACAGGAAGGTAAAAGTGGTCGGAGCGCGGGGATTCGAACCCCGGACCCCTACCCCCCCAGAGTAGTGCGCTACCGGGCTGCGCTACGCTCCGACTTGCGGGCAGCCTCTAGCATCTCCCCTGATAAACCGGAAGCCCCGATTACATGCGCTCAGCGCGGCATTTTTATAAGTGCCAGGATATCGCCGCGGCGCCCGGTATATCGATGAGCCTGCAAGGCGAGGAGTCCCGCCCAGATGGCGTCGGCGAGGATCACCGCGATGGCCATGCCCATCACGCCATAGCGCGGAGAAAGAAATGCCGCCGCCAGGACCAGGACCGAGAGTGCGACCAGGCAGGAGCCCGCGGTTTTCGGCTGGTGGCCAGCCATCGAAAGAAGATGCTGATTCATGCCGCTTGCGGCACGAAAGCCTTGGGCCACCATGAACAGAATCAACGGCCAATAGCCCACCTCGTATTGCGGCCCAAAGATTCGCAACGCCAGATGACCCGCCACCAGCGCTCCGGCGAGGCAGGCGGTGAGGGCGGTAAAGGTCAGGACGTTGCTGCGCACGAGAAGCGAATGAACCTCGTTGCCGCTGCTCCGGGTCAAGGCCGCCGCGAGATCGGGCAGGATGAAGTTCTGTGTCGCCTGGGTGATGAAACCGGCCAGGGCCGCCAAGCGGATTGCAACACCAAGCACCGCCACGTCATCGGGGGCCAGAAAGAAACCGCCGATCAGATTGACGAGGTCGGCGAAGGAGGTGGCGACGGCGGCCACGATCACCAGGGAGCCGGCGCGCCCGCGCAGCAGCGGCGCCAGATTGTGACGGACCTTTCGAAACGGCGGTGGGATTGCGCCCTCCTTGCCGATAAGCCAGGCTTGCCCCAAGGCCACGATGCTGTTGGCGATGACAAAGGCCCACAAAACTTCCGCCACGCTGAGACCGAAGCCGAGGCTCCAGGCCGCCAACAGATAGGCGAGCAGCAATCCTGGCCGGTAGAGAAAATCCGGCACATAGGAGAGCGAAAAGCGCCGGAGCGAATTGGCAGTGGCGCTGTTGATGCGGATGAGGGAGGAGGCGGGAGCGGAAAGGCAACCGAAGACGATCGCCGTCTTGATGCCGGGATCGAGCGGCGAGGCCAGAACCGCGATCGCGGCCAGCGCCGCCACCATGGCCGTAACGGCCAGACTGTCGCGCCAGAAGGCGGCGTGAAAGGCGCGGACGAGATTTTTCCGACCCAAGGCATAGTAGCGCGGCAAGCAGGTCATGGCGAGCGGAGGATAGCCGCAAGTCGCCACCTGACTGAAAATGGCGGCGGCACTCATGCCCATGAAGATCACGCCCACATCCGCCTGCGGGAGGAGGCGCGCGAGGAGAACCTGGCTGAGGAGCCCGATGCCGGCGCCGGTAAAGCGGACGCCAACCAGGTTGATGGCCGTCAATATCATCCGCCACAGCGGCATGGATCACAAAGCCTTCCAGAAATGAGGTGGTCTGAGCGCCGTACCCTATAGTGCCTTGGCGTTTACTTTGTGTTGCGGGCGGCTCAGCGGGCAGCAGGATCGAGCAGATTGCGGGCATCGCCCAAATCGCGGAGCGCGGACTTCAACTTGTCGATATGGCTGTCAGAGAGGCGATGAACGACCTTGACGGCCTCGCCTAGCGCACCGCCGGGACGGGCTAGCGGGGCCTTTCCGGGCGCGGGTGCCGCGCGGGCGGCCCGGGGCGCCGCCTTGGCCATTCCCGGCAAGGGCACGCCATCGGCTTCCGTGTCGCGCCGCCGCGGCATGATCTCGCCCCGGCCGATGCCTGAGACATAGGCGGCACCATCCTCCTTGAGGATTTTCTGGACGCCCCGGATCGTATATCCTTCCGTGTAGAGGAGGCTGCGGATGCCTTTCAAAAGCTCGATATCGCCGGGGCGGTAATAACGTCTGCCGCCGGCGCGTTTCATCGGCTTGATTTGGGCGAAACGGGTTTCCCAGAATCGCAGGACATGCTGGGGAACGTTGAGTTCCTCGGCGGCTTCGCTGATGGTTCTAAAGGCGTCCGGGGCCTTGTCCATGGCAATCTCGCGCAAAATAACTACGTTGGTTACGCGCGATCACTCGTTGCCGGTTCCAGGTTCAAGCCCGTTGATCACGTTTTTCATCACCTGGCTTGGACGGAATACCAGCACCCGGCGAGGCGTGATGGGAACTTCCTCGCCGGTCTTCGGATTGCGGCCAATGCGGCCGTTTTTCGAACGCACCATGAATGTGCCGAAGGATGACAGCTTCACCGATTGGCCCTCAACCAAGGTATCGGAAATGAGATCGAGAACGGATTTCACCAGATCGGCGGACTCACTTCGTGACAAACCGATCTGCCGGTGTACGGCTTCACTGAGGTCGGCGCGGGTCAGCGTTTTGCCGGTCATGCGTAGCTCCCCCTCAATTTTTTTCGAAGCCTATGCCGACAACTCCGGGAGGTCAATAGAAAACAGCGGGAACTCAAAGGGTTAGAGGCGTTACCTCAGTATCTGACCAGGAC
>JBOHKD010000084.1:0-6166 GCA_050728895.1 Aestuariivirga sp. | reverse complement strand
GCGGATGAAATCGCCGATCCGCGCCCCGTCGGCGAATTGCTGCGTCAATGGTCTTCGCTGCATCCTGAATTTTCGTTCCTGCCGCGTAAGTTCAAGATCGCCGTGACCGGAGCACCCCACGACCGCGCTGCCGTGAAGGTGCACGATATCGGCCTCCGGATGCACAAGAACGACAGGAACGAAACCGGCTGGGAAGTGATTGTCGGCGGTGGCCAGGGGCGCACGCCGCTTGTCGGCGTGACAGTGCGCGATTTTCTGCCGGAGCCGGAACTGGTCGGTTATCTTGAAGCGATCATGCGCGTCTACAATCTCTATGGGCGCCGCGACAACAAGTACAAGGCGCGCATTAAGATCCTCGTCCACGAACTGGGCGCGGAAAAATTCAAGTCGGAAGTCGAAGCCGAATACGCCAAAAAACCGCAAGCCTCCACGGCGGTCGAAGATCGCGAACTGAAGCGCATCGAAGCCTATTTTGCAGCCCCTCCGTTTGAGAAGCTGCCCCGCTGGTCGCCTGCGTTCGAGGAAGCGAAAGTTAAGAACCCCGGCTTTGCCCGTTGGGCACGCAACAATCTGGGCCCGCACCGGATTGACGGCTACACCATCGTCAACATTTCGTTGAAGCCCGAGGGCGGCATTCCCGGCGATGCGTCCGCCGATCAAATGCGGCTCATGGCCGATCTCGCCGAGCAATACGGTACCGACGAACTGCGCGTGAGCCACGCCCAGAATATCGTGCTGCCTCACGTGAGGAAAGACGATGCGTTTATCGCCTGGCAAGCGCTCGATGCGGCAGGGCTTTCCGCCGCCAATTATGGCCTGGCAGGCGATATCATTGCCTGCCCTGGCCTTGACTATTGCGCGCTGGCGACGGCGCGCGCCATTCCGATCGCCCAATCGATTTCGCGCAAATTCGCCGATATGGACAAGCAGGAAGAGATCGGACCCATCAAGATCAACATCTCGGGCTGCATAAATGCCTGCGGCCATCACCATGTCGGCCACATTGGCATCCTCGGCCTCGACAAGAAGGGCGAAGAATATTACCAGATCACGCTCGGCGGCTCCTCTTCCGAAAATGCCTCGATCGGATCGATTCTTGGCCCCGGCTTCGCCGGTCATCAGGTAGCCGATGCCATCGAGAAAATTCTCGATACCTATCTCAACTTGCGAAATCCCGGTGAGGAATTTCTCGCCGCCTATAGGCGCGTCGGGCCCAAGCCTTTCAAGGAGGCCCTCTATGCCGCTGCTTAAGAACAACACACTGATTTCCGATACATGGATAAGTGCCGGCGCCGACGACCAGTTGCCGGAAGCGGGCGATGTGATTGTTCCCCTGGCACGGTTGCATCGGGAATTTGAACAGCTCGCCAAGCGCAACGGCAAGCTGGGAGTGCTCGTTAGCAACGCGGATCGCGCCGAAACCCTGGCCACGTTTTTGCCGAAGCTCTCGGTGGTGGTGGTGCCGTTTCCCAATTTCACCGACGGGCGCGCCTACTCGATTGCCCGGCAACTTCGCGACTTCGGCTACCGTGGCGAAATCCGCGGGGCCGGCAATGTGCTTCCCGATCAACTGCAATTCATGCTGCAAGTGGGTTTCGATGCCTTCGACATCGGCGAGCGCTTTCCGCTTTCAGCCTGGCAGGCGGCTTCGAAACAAATGTCGCTAGCCTATCAGCGCGGGCTTTTTCGCCGCAACTCCGAAGCCGAAATCTGGACCGAACGTCATACCGACGCCGAGCCCTGGCTCGAACAGCCGCATGCGGGGTGAGCGGACATGGAACAGATTGCCAATTCAAGTATCCATGAAACCTACGCCGGGCTTGAGGGCCGTGAGCTGCTGGAACCGCTGATCCGCGATTTCAAGGGCAGGCTTGCGGTGGTTTCATCCTTCGGCGCTGAAAGTGCGGTTCTCCTGCACATGGTCGCCGAGGTGGACAAGACAACACCCATCATCTTCCTCGACACGGGCAAGCTGTTTTGGGAGACTCTCTCCTACCGCAGCAAGCTGATAGATTTGCTCGGCTTGACCGATGTACGCTCGATCAAGCCGGACCCCGCCGATCTCGCTGCCCACGACCCAAACGGGCTGCTTCACAAAACCAGCACCAGCATGTGCTGCCAAATCCGCAAGGTTCTTCCATTGCAAAAGGCGCTTGAGGGATTCGATGTTATCATTTCCGGCCGCAAGCGCTATCATGGCGGCGAGCGGCGCGACCTCACGCCCTTGAGTATCGACGGCAATCGTATCAGAGCCGAGCCGCTGGCGGTGTTCAGCGCCCTCGACATCGATCTCTACATGGCCACGCATAATTTGCCGCGCCACCCGCTCACCGAGATCGGGTATTTCTCTATTGGCTGCGAACCTTGCACGGTGCCCGGCGGCAGCACCGAAAATCCCCGCGCCGGGCGCTGGGTAGGAGCGAGCAAGACCGAGTGCGGCATTCACTGGTCGCTGAACGGCCATGCATTCGCCACTGCCGCAACGAAATAATCACGCACAACGTCCGATATTCCTTGGGGAGGGGTCATGTCCGAATTTCTGGCTTTTGCGCTCGTAGGCTTTTTTGCGCAAATCGTTGACGGCTCTCTGGGCATGGGTTTCGGCGTGATTTCATCGTCGATCCTGCTGGCCCAGGGGGTTTCGCCGGCACTCGCCTCGGCAAGCGTCAATGCGGCGAAACTGCCGACCACGGGGACCGCCGCGCTTTCGCATTTCTTTCACAAGAATCTCGACTGGCGTCTCGTTCGTTCGCTGGCAATCTTTGGAGCTTTGGGCGGCATTGTGGGCGCGTTGTTGCTCACCAGCCTCAAGGGCGTGGCCCTTGCCTATCTGGTGAATGCTTATCTGGCGCTGATGGGCGTGCTGATCATCTGGCGCGGTATCATGGATTTCACGCCGAAGCTGATTTCCCAATATCGCACGCGCGTCATCGGTTTGGCCGGAGGCTTGATCGAGGGCATCGGCGGCAGCTGGGGGCCTATTGTCACCACCAGCCTGCTGGGCTCCGGGACTGACTCCCGTTATGCCATTGGTTCGGCAAACTTCTCCGAATTCATCGTGAGCGTGGCCGTGCTCTCGGCCTTTCTCGCGGCATTCGCCGTGGGCTATTGGCAGGGCGGAACGGACTGGCGGACCACCTTCTTGCCTGTCCTGGGTTTGGTGATTGGCGGACTACCGGCGGCGGCTTGCGGCGGCTGGCTATCCAAGCGCGCACCCAAACGTCCATTGACTATCGCTGTCGGATGCCTTGCGCTCAGCATCGCCATCTATCGTGCGATGTACGCCTGATCTTATCAGGCGGCGGCGGTGGCATCTTCCGTGGCGGCGCCGGCCTGGACCGGGCCTGAGTCCTTGCCCTTGGCCGTCAGATCGCGGTCGACAAACTCGATGACGGCCATGGCTGCGGAATCGCCATGGCGGAAGCCGGCTTTCATAATCCGGATGTAACCGCCCTTCCGGTCCTTGTAGCGCGATCCAATCACGTCAAACAGCTTTTTCACTTGCGTCTCGTCGCGCACCTGCGACATCGCCTGGCGGCGGGCATGAAGGCCGCCCTTCTTGGCCAGCGTCACCAGCTTCTCGACGACGGGGCGCAGGTCTTTCGCCTTGGGCAGCGTGGTGACGATTTGCTCATGCTTGATCAGCGCCGCCGACATGTTGGCGAACATGGAAGTGCGATGCGGCGCCGTGCGGTTGAACCGGCGGCCTTTGAAACCGTGACGCATGAACCTTCTCCTACAAAGACCTTAGTAGTGTGTCTCGAACTTCTTCGCCAGTTCTTCGATATTCTCCGGCGGCCAATTGGGCACTTCCATGCCGAGATGCAACCCCATCTGTGCCAGAACTTCCTTGATCTCGTTGAGCGACTTTCGTCCGAAGTTGGGGGTACGCAGCATTTCCGCCTCGGTTTTCTGGATCAGATCGCCGATATAGACGATGTTGTCGTTCTTCAGGCAGTTGGCGGAGCGCACCGAAAGTTCAAGTTCATCGACCTTCTTGAGAAGTGCGGCGTTGAATTCGAGCTCCGGATGTATTTCCTCCGGAACGGCCTTCGACGGTTCGGCGAAGTTGATGAACACCGAAAGCTGGTCTTGCAGGATGCGGGCGGCGTAGGCCACCGAATCCTCGGGCGACATCGAGCCGTCGGTCTCCACCGACATGATCAACTTGTCATAGTCGAGAATTTGGCCCTCGCGCGTGTTCTCGATTTTGTAGGACACCCGCTTCACCGGCGAATAGATCGAGTCGACGGGAATGAGACCGATGGGCGCGTCTTCCGGGCGGTTGCGCTCGGAAGCGACATAGCCCTTGCCGCTGCTGACGGTGAACTCCATGCGCACTTCCGCGCCCTCATCGAGCGTGCAGATCACATGCTCGGGGTTAAGCACATGAATGTCGCCCGTTGCCTGGATATCGCCGGCGCGAACCACGCCCGGTCCTTCCTTGCGGAGCAACAGTCGCTTCGGTTCTTCCGATTGCATCGAAAGGGCGATTTCCTTGATATTGAGAATGATGTCGGTCACATCCTCGCGCACGCCGGCGATCGAGGAGAACTCGTGCAGCACGCCGTCGATGTGGACTGACGTTACCGCAGCACCCTGTAGCGACGACAGGAGAATGCGGCGCAACGCATTGCCAAGCGTGGTGCCGAAGCCGCGTTCGAGCGGCTCGGCGACAATCGTGGCGACGCGGCGCCGGTCGCGGCCAGGCTGTACTTCGAGCTTGGTCGGACGGATCAATTCCTGCCAGTTCTTCTGGTTGACCTGCATGTATTTTTTCCCGTCAAAATTTCTGTTCGGCATCGCCGCCAACGGGCGGCACTGGTGAAAACCTTAGACCCGGCGGCGCTTCGGCGGGCGGCAGCCATTGTGCGGTATCGGCGTCACATCGCGGATCGACGTCACTTGCAGGCCGCAAGACTGCAAGGCCCGCAAGGCCGATTCGCGGCCCGAACCCGGACCCGAAACCTCCACCTCGACGGTGCGCATGCCATGTTCCATGGCGGCGCGCCCCACCTGTTCGGCGGCAACCTGGGCCGCATAAGGCGTCGACTTGCGCGAGCCCTTGAACCCGAGCTTGCCGGAGGATGCCCAGACGATCGTATTGCCTTGCACATCGGTGATGGTGATCATCGTGTTGTTGAACGAGGCGTTCACATGAACGACTCCCGATGAAATGTTCTTGCGCTCCTTGCGGCGCGGACGGGCAGCTTCCTTGGCCATGCTATGTTGCCTTCTTCTTGCCGGCGATGGCCTTGGCGGGCCCCTTGCGGGTGCGGGCGTTGGTGTGGGTGCGCTGGCCGCGTACTGGCAGGCCCTTGCGGTGGCGAAGCCCCCGGTAGCAGCCGAGATCGACCAGACGTTTGATATTCATTGAAACATCGCGGCGCAGGTCGCCCTCCACCATGTAGTCGCGGTCGATGACTTCGCGGATGGCCAGCACTTCGGCGTCCGAAAGCTCATTCACCCGCTTGGAGTGGGGAATTTTCACTTTATCGGCGATTTCCACTGCGTTGACCGGACCGATGCCGTGGATATATCGCAGCGAAATAACTACGCGCTTATTGGTCGGAATGTTTACGCCTGCAATGCGGGCCACGTCTGTTCTCCGAATTATTCCAATGGCTTGCGCCAGTGGATTAAAGTTTTGTTCGAGTGCCGAACCGGGCCCTCTCAAAGGCACAAGGCCGCGCCTCCAGAGGTTTCTCTCCCGAAGCCAGCCTTTATCGACCAAGAATGGCGCTGTATTTAGGTTGGAATCGCTTGCGCGTCAACCCGCCAGATACCGGAATTTGGCCGTCAAACGCGGTTTAACACCCCCTCGATCTGGCGGGTCACTTCGCCGATCTCCGCCATGCCGTCGATGGTCTTCAGGTTTCCGCGGCCGCCGTAGTAGGCGATGAGCGGGGCTGTTTCCTTGTTATAGATGCCGAGCCGTTCCCGGACCGTCTTTTCATTGTCATCGGCGCGCCGGGTGAATTGGCTAGAGCCGCACACATCGCAAACCCCGGACGTCTTCGGCTGCTCGAATGTATCGTGGTAACCCTTGCCACATTTGGCGCAGGTATAGCGGCCGGTAATTCTCTGAACCAGGGCTTCGTCGTCCGCCTTCATCTCGATGACGGCGTCAAGTTTCAATCTCTTGGCCGCCAATGTCTTGTCGAGA
>JBOHKD010000083.1:0-6196 GCA_050728895.1 Aestuariivirga sp. | reverse complement strand
GGGCTTGGTGATCGAAGCCTCCAGCACGCCCGCGACATCGTCCACATGAATGCGGCTGAACACCTGCCCCGGCTTGAGGATGCGCTTGGCGGTGCCCTCCATAAGCGCGACAAGCTGATTGCGTCCCGGCCCATAGATGCCGGCCAGCCGGAAGAGATGCACGGGGAGACCGAGCGCCTGCCATGCCGTTTCAGCTTCAAGCCGCCGCTGCCCCCGTTCCGTGGTGGGCTGGAGCTGGCTTTCTTCGCTGACCCAGCCGCCATCGCGGTCGCCATAGACGCCGGTGGTTGACAGATAGGCGAGCCATTTGACGTCGGAGGCTAGTGTGGCGAGAAGTTTCGCATAACGGCGCAGCACGGGGTCGCCTTCCGTATCCGGAGGTGCCGAGACGACGATATGGCTGACGCCTTCGAAGGCCTGCTGCGGCAGCGCTGCCGTGCCGTCGAAGATAAAAGCGTTGTAGCCCATTGCGCGAATGGCGGCGGCCCCGGCAGCGCTGCGGCTCGTGCCGGTGATGTGCCATCCCTTGGCGGCGAGCCTTGCGGCAAGCGCCTTCGCGGAAAAACCCAGTCCGAAACAGAGAAGGTGGTTCACGAAAGCTGCCATTCGGCCTTGACCGCCTGATCGGGTTCCCTCCCGGCGTGGCTCAATCGCAGAGCCTCGAACCGGTCCCGTGCCGCAAGGCGCGACAGGGCCCAGACGGCCATTGCCCGCACCAGCGGCGAAGCATCTTCCAGCAGTTTCTCGATGCGGGGTACATGGGAGGCGTCACCGCTGTTGCCGGCGGCAATCAGGACATTGCGCAAGAAACGGTCGCGGCCCGTGCGTTTCACGGGGGAGCCGGAAAATTTCTGGCGGAAGGAGGCATCGTCGAGCAAGAGGAGCTCCGCCAGCGGGGGTGAAACAAGATCGTCGCGTGGCCAGAGCTTGGCTTCCGCTGCCGCCTTGGCAAATTTGTTCCACGGGCAGACAGCAAGGCAATCGTCGCAGCCATAAATGCGGTTTCCCATGGGCACGCGGAATTCATGCGCGATGTGGCCCTTATGCTCGATGGTGAGATAGGAGATGCAGCGTCTCGCATCGAGTTGATAGGGTGCCGGGAATGCCTTCGTCGGACAGATGTCGAGGCAGGCGCGGCAGGATCCGCAATGGTCCTCCGCCGGTAAGTCTTCGGCGAGTTCGGCCGCCGTCAAAATGACGCCGATAAAAAACCATGAGCCCAGCTCGCGCGACAGGAGATTGGTGTGCTTGCCCTGCCAGCCGAGCCCGGCTTTTGCGGCGAGGGGTTTTTCCATCAAGGGCGCCGTGTCAACAAAGACTTTGACTTCGGCCTGTGTCTCCTGGGCCAGCCATTGCGCGAGATCCTTGAGCTTGCCCTTGATCACCTCGTGATAGTCATGCCCCTGGGCGTAAACCGAAATCACTCCACTGCTTCGCTGGGCGAGACCTGCGAGGGGATTGCCTTCCGGCCCATAGTTAAGCGCCAGCACGACGGCGGATTTGGCGTGCCGCCACAGAATGCAAGGGTCGCCGCGGCGTTCTTCGGTCTCGGCCATCCATCCCATGTCGCCATGAAACGCGGCGGCGATAAAGTGCCGAAGCCGCTCCGCAATCTCGGGGTCCGATCTGACAGGAGCGATACCCGCCGCGTCGAAACCCAAATCGTGAGCGCGTTGCTTCAGCCGCGTGGCCAGCGTGGCCGAGGTCAAAAATCGAGGTCCGCGTAAGCCGCCGACGGGGTGAGGCCACGCACGCTGTCTCCCAGCAGCGGCCGGAACGAGGGGCGCGACTTGATCCGCTGATACCAGGGCTTGGCCGAGGGATATTCCGCCCACGGAACATCTCCAAAATAATCGATCACCGAAACATGGGCGGCGGCCGCCAGATCGGCGAGCGTGAGCGTCTCTCCGGCCAGCCAGGCGCGGCGGTCGGCGAGCTGGCCGATATAATCGAGATGCTGGCGGAGTTTGGCGAGTGCTGTCCGTACGCGCCCCATGTCGGGAGCCCCACCCCCGGCTTCGCGCCCCAGAAAACGGCGCACGATCTTTTCACCGATTACGGGCGCGGAGACTTCGGCATAGAACTTGGTATCGAACCAGC
This sequence comes from Aestuariivirga sp., assembly GCA_050728895.1. Taxonomy (GTDB): domain Bacteria; phylum Pseudomonadota; class Alphaproteobacteria; order Rhizobiales; family Aestuariivirgaceae; genus Aestuariivirga. The sequence goes on along the minus strand of JBOHKD010000083.1, from coordinate 4,096 downwards.
CTACGAGGCGGCGCACTTCGGCGCGCTCAAGCGCGCCATCGGGCAGGAGCCTGACACCGCCATTGCGGGTTTCCTCGATATATTCCCCAATCGCCTCGACGCCGCAGATCACGGTGTCACGGTTCTCGACATAGATGGGAAGGGTGCCGGCGGGATTGAGGGAGAAGATGTCGGCGCTCGGATCCCAGGGCTCCTCCTCGATCATATCCGCCGGAACGCCATGTTCCGCCAGCGCCAGACGGATGCGGCGGCTGAAGGGATCGAGGGCGAAATGAATGAGTGAGGCCATGATAACAAACAAGCCTTGCGGTATGACGGCGGCAGACGGAGATTGTTCCGCCCCCGGCCGCCATATAAAACGCGGCGGCTTGGCGCAGCAAGGCGATTCGCCACCCCCGATTGGAGCAGCCGATCCATGAGTATTCTGCAGATTATCGTGCTCGCCCTGATCCAGGGGACCACCGAATTCCTGCCGGTTTCCTCTTCCGGCCATCTGATCCTCGTGCCCGCCCTTACCGGCTGGCCCGACCAGGGCCTGGTGACCGATATGGTGACCAATCTGGGCACGTTTTTCGCTGTCATCGTCTATTTCTGGTTTGACGTCCTGGCCATGCTGCGAGGCGCTATCGACACCGTAAAGCGCCAGCCCACGCGCCAATCCCGCCTGCTGCTGAATGTTTTGATCGGCACCGTGCCCATCGTCGCGGTGGGCCTCATCATGAAGGCCACCCATCTCGACGATCATATCCGCAGCACCGTGCTAGTTGCCTGCAATACCATTATCTTCGGCGTGTTGCTTTATGTCTTCGATGCCTTCGGCCTGGCGCGCCGCACCGTGGCAGACATGACTTGGAAGACCTCCCTCATCATCGGCTGTGCCCAGGCGCTTTCCTTGAGCCCCGGAACCAGCCGCTCGGGAATCACCATGACGGCGGCCCGGGGCCTGGGGTTCACCCGTCCCGATGCGGCGCGCTTCTCCTTCCTGCTCTCGATCCCCGCCAATGGCGCCGCTTCGGTGCTGGTAATCGGCGCTGCCATTGAGAGCGGCGAGACGATTTCGGCGGCGATGATCCTGACCGGTGTTTTGACATTCTTCATCGCACTGGGAACGATAGCCGGGCTCATGCGCATGGTGCGCCATGTGAGCTTTCTGCCCTTCGCCATCTATCGCGTGGCTCTAGGTGTTGTACTTCTCGCTTTGATCTATTCGGGAGTGCCCTTGGGTGCGGTAAACTGACCGGCCTTGCGGTAGCGGAAAAGATAAGCAGGAACGATTGCTTCGATGCCGGTGGCGGCGATGCCAAGCCCCTCGAGGGTGCGCTTTTCCTGCTTTGCCTCCGGGCTCACGAGATTGTCGTTTCTGAGCAGTTCCACCTGATCGACGGTTAGAAGCGGGTGGGGCAGGAGGCCCAGAACCATGGCCTGAAGCCGCGCCAGAGCCCAAGGCACCGGCACCAGCAGGCGCTTGCGGCCGATGGTATCAAGCGTGAATTGCAGGAGTTCCTTGAACGTCCGTTCCTCGGGCCCGCCCAGTTCATATATCGTGGCCGAGGCCTCGCCCCGGTCGACGAGCCGGGCGATGGCCTCGGCCACATCGCCCACAAACACCGGCGCGAACCTTGTGCCGCCGCCGCCGATCAGCGGCAAGGCCGGGGCAAAGCGCGCCAGCTTCGCGAAGCGGTTAAAGAAATCATCTTCCGGGCCGAACACAATCGAGGGGCGAAGGATGATGGCGCCGGGGAAACCCGCCTTGGCCCGGAGTTCGCCCTGGGCCTTGGATTTTGCATAAGCGCTGGTCGAAGCGGCGGCGGCACCGATTGCCGACATCTGGATGAAGAGGCGCGCTTTTGCGGCTTTTGCGGCCTTTGCCGAAGCTTCGGCTCCGAAGACATGCACGGCATCGAAACTCTGGGCGCCGGAGGGGTAAAGTATGCCGGTAAGATTGATGACCGCATAGGCGCCTTCGCAGGCTGCGGCGAGGGAGGCGGGATAACGCACATTGGCCTGCACCGGCATCACCTGGCCCGGTGTGCCCATGGGCTGCACATGGCCGGCAAGATCGGGCCTGCGGCAGGCAACGCGGATGCGGTAGCCCCGCCTTGCCAGTGCGCGCGCCACATGGCGCCCGACGAAGCCCGATCCGCCGATGAGCGTTATGAGTTTTTCCGAATGCTGAAACGTCACGCGAGAAAATCCTTTAATTTCATGCGCGGGGCTTTAGCCCCGGCATTGCCCTCCGGTTGACAGGATCGAGCGCCCCCCTCTAAGAGACGCACCATAATGCCCTGATGGCGGAATTGGTAGACGCACTAGTTTCAGGTACTAGCGCTGAAAGGCGTGGAGGTTCGAGTCCTCTTCAGGGCACCAGCGCTTCGCAACCTCCAACGGCGGGTTCAATGGCCATCAAGCTCTACAAGGGTGATCTGCCCGCCGGACTGGATTTCGGCTCCGCGGTCGCCGTCGATACCGAAACCCTGGGATTAGTACCCCGGCGCGACAAGCTGTGCCTGATCCAGCTTTCCTCGGGCGACGGCAACGCCCATCTCGTCCAGTTCGACCGCGCGTCTTACGATTGCCCCAATCTCAAGGCCCTGATGGTCAATCCGGCGGTCACCAAGATTTTTCACTTCGCCCGCTTCGATGTCGCCGCGATTCAACAGTATTTGGGCGTGGTGACAGCGCCCGTCTATTGCACCAAGATCGCCTCGAAGCTCACCCGCACCTATACCGACAAGCACGGTCTCAAGGATTTGATCAAGGAATTGCTGGGGATCGAACTGAACAAACAGCAGCAGAGTTCCGATTGGGGCGCGCACATGCTCTCGGACGCGCAGAAACAATATGCGGCACAAGACGTGCTATATCTGCATGAGCTGAAAGCCAGGCTTGACCAGATGCTGGAACGCGAAGGACGCAGTGCTATCGCCAAAGCTTGCTTCGATTTTGTATCCGTAAGAGCCGCTCTCGACCTCGGCGGCTGGACAGAGGAAGATGTCTTCGCTCACTAGACAAGATGCCGCTTTAGGCGCCAGCGCCCGCCGGGCCGCGGGCAAGGCACGCCTGGCGCCGCTGCTGAGCTGGGTCGCCGCGGCCGGGGGGCTGGCCTTCGTCGCGGCCTTCCTCATTCAGGCGGGCCTCTTTACCAGCCTGGGGCCGAAGGAAAAATTAACCCAGCCCGATGTCGCCAATCCCGATCAGATCACCTCCTATGATTCGACCATCACCGGAGTGGACAAGGATAACCGGCCCTATGAATTGAAGGCGAAACGCGGCTGGCAGGACGCGGCCCGGCCGAACCTTATCCATCTCGAGGAGTTGGCGGCGAAATTCGGCAAAGCGACGGGTGAAACCTATAATGTCACGTCCAAGGCCGCCCATTACGATAAAAAGCTCGAAGAAGTGGACCTCGATGGCGGTGTGGCCATCACCCAGGTGAACCGTTTTACCGCCACCATGGCAAAAGCCCACGTGGCCGTTCGCGACAAGAAGCTGACCTCGAATGTTCCCGTGGAGGTAACATTCGGCGAGGGCACCATCCGAGCCAATGGTTTGCAGATCACCGATAACGGCGCCAATATTCTGTTCCTGAATGGCGTGAAAGCACATTTCGAAGTCCAACCGGCAAAAGGAGACACATCCCCATGATGCGAACGGCAGCCATCGCTTTGGCCGCGCTCCTTGGATTGGCGCTGTGTCAGCCAAGCCTGGCACAGGAAACTTCCAAGCCCGCCAAGACCTCGGCGGCAACGACTAAGAAAAAGCCGGTCGATATCGAATCCGACCGGATGGAAATCCGCGAAAAGGAAAACAAGGCGATCTTCACCGGCAACGTGGTTGCCAAGCGGCCCGATGTGACGCTGCATTGCGATACGCTGGTGGTTAACTACGGCGCGGAGAAGCAGCCCGACGGAACCACCAAGAACGAGGTCAACAATCTCGATGCCCAGGGCCATGTGGTCATTATCACAGCCAAGGAAAAGATCACCGGCGAATGGGCCAAGATGGACCCCAAGACCAATATTCTCGAAGTAGGCGGCGGCGTCACCCTGACGCAGGGCGAAACCGTGCTGCGCGGCGAGCGTCTCCACGCCAACCT
>JBOHKD010000082.1:0-6215 GCA_050728895.1 Aestuariivirga sp. | reverse complement strand
GGGTAGCTGTGGAATAGCAATAGAACGGCGTTCCCGCCTCTTCGGCGAGCGCCTTCAGGTTCACGTCCTCGGCATGGAGCACGCCATCGCGGTAGGCAAAATGATGCATGGGCTTATTGGGTTTGCGTGAAATTCGGCGGTGCTTCCGGATCTCCCCGCACGCCGCAGGAGGCGACAGCAAAGCACAGGGCGAAAAGCAGGATCATGGTTTTCATGGGCATATCCTATCAGGCTTGCAGGAGTTTGAGCCAGCGCTTTGCTTCACGCTTGACGTTCTGGGGCGCGGTGCCGCCGAAGCTCTGGCGCGAAGCGACGGAAGCTTCGACAGTCAGCACCTTGTAGATATCCCGGGTAATGCGGGGTTCGACCTTTTGCATATCGGCAAGCGAAAGACCGGTCAGGCCGCAGCCCTGCTTCTCGGCCAGCGCCACGAGTTTGCCGGTTGCGTGGTGCGCTTCGCGAAACGGCATCTTCAGTTGCCGGACGAGCCAGTCGGCAAGGTCGGTCGCGGTGGAGAAGCCGGTGGCGGCCGCTTCCCGCATTGCCTTTTCATCGGGCACCATGTCCCGCACCATGCCCGTGGTGGCGGCGATGGCAAGCGAAAGCGAATCGAAGGCATCGAAAGCCGGTTCCTTGTCCTCCTGCATGTCCTTGGAATAGGCGAGCGGCAGGCCCTTCATCACCACGAAGAGTGAAGTGAAGGCGCCAAGGATGCGCCCCGGCTTGGCGCGCACCAGTTCGGCGGCGTCCGGATTGCGTTTCTGCGGCATGATCGAGGAACCCGTGGTGAATTTGTCGGAGAGTTTTACGAAGCGGAACTGGGCCGTGGACCAGATGACGATTTCCTCGGCGAAGCGCGACAGGTGCATGGCGCAGATGGCGCAAGCGGCCAGCGTCTCCAGCACAAAGTCGCGGCCGGCGACCGAATCGAGCGAATTGCGGGTGGGCCGGTCGAAGCCCAAGGCCTTGGCGGTGGCATGCCGGTCGATGGGAAAGGAAGTTCCGGCAAGCGCCGCGGCACCCAGCGGACTCTCATTCATGCGGGCTCTCGCATCGGCAAGTCTTGAACGATCGCGCGCCAGCATCTCGACATAGGCGAGGCAGTGGTGCCCGAAGGTCACGGGTTGTGCCACCTGCATATGGGTGAAGCCCGGCATGATCGTTGCCGCATGGGCGAAAGCCTTTTCGGCCAGCGCCCGTTGCAGCTCCTTGAGCTGCGCGTCGAGATGGTCGATGGTGTCCCGGACATAAAGCCGGAAATCGAGCGCCACCTGATCGTTGCGTGAGCGCGCGGTGTGCAACCTTCCCGCAACAGGCCCAATCAACTCGGCCAGCCTTGATTCGATATTGAGATGAATATCCTCCAGCGCCTGCGAAAATTTGAAGGTGCCAGCCTCGATTTCGGCCTGAACCGCATCGAGGCCGCGCCTGATTTCATTGGCATCGGTTTTCGAGATGATGCCCTGCTTGGCCAGCATCGCGGCATGGGCCTTGGAGCCCGCGATATCCTGTGCGAAAAGGCGCTTGTCGAAGCCGATCGAGGCGTTGATCTCCTCCATGACCCGGTCCGGCCCCGACCGAAACCGCCCGCCCCACATCTTGTTAGTCATCGAAAATCCTTTATTTCAGCCGAAAGCCTGAGCCCCATGAACGATCAGAAAAAGTCCGCTTCGCTCCGGTTCCTTTCCATCGGCCTCGTCCTGCTGGCCGTAGGCTTCGGCATTTACTGGTTTCAGGGCGCGGAGCGCAAGGCCACCGCGCCCGCGAGCGCCGCTTTGAGCAATTCCGGTGCCGCCACGGCGGTCAGCAAGGAGTTGGCCACGGGTGCCCTTGCCGCCTTTCTGGTGAAGCCGGAACGAAAGCCCTTGCCCGACATCGAGTTTCAGGATGGCGAGGGCAAGAACTTGAAACTCAGCCAATGGAAAGGCCGCGTTGTTTTGATCAATCTGTGGGCCACCTGGTGCGCGCCCTGCCGGAAGGAAATGCCCGCTCTGGCGGAACTTCAAACCAAGCTCGGTTCCAAGGATTTCGAGGTGGTGGCGATCAGCATCGACCGCAAGGGCGTTGAAGCCTCTTCCGACTTTCTGAAAGAAACCGGGGCCGAAGCACTCAAACTCTACGTGGAGCCATCGTCCCAAATTCTCAACGGCCTGCAGGCCCTGGGGCTTCCAGCGACCGTGCTGGCCGACCGGCAAGGCAACGAAATCGGCCGCCTGCTCGGCCCCGCCGACTGGGCAAGCCCCGAGGCCATTGCGTTGATCCAGGCAGCGCTGGCGGAAGGCACCTGAGGGGCTATCGCGTCGGCACCGGCGTTTCGCCGCGGTAATCGTAAAAGCCGCGATTGGCCTTGCGGCCGAGCCAGCCGGCTTCGACGTATTTCACCAGCAATGGGCAGGGGCGGTATTTCGAATCCGCCAAGCCCTCATAAAGCACCTGCATCACCGACAGACAGGTATCGAGTCCGATGAAGTCGGCCAACTCCAAGGGGCCCATCGGATGGCGGGCGCCGAGCTTCATGGCGGTGTCAATGGCCTCCACGCCACCCACCCCCTCATAGAGCGTGTAAATCGCCTCGTTGATCATCGGCATGAGCACGCGGTTGACGATGAAGGCCGGAAAATCCTCGGCGACAGCAATGGTCTTGTGCAGCACCAGGGCTAGTTCCTTCACCGCCGAGAAGGTCGCCTCTTCGGTGGCGATGCCGCGAATCAATTCCACCAGTTCCATCACCGGAACAGGATTCATGAAATGTATGCCCATGAATTTTTCCGGCCGGTCGGTGGCGGCGGCAAGGCGCGTGATCGAAATCGAGGAAGTGTTGGAGCCCAAGATGCATTCGGGCTTCAGATGCGGGCACAGCGTCTGATAAATTTTGCGCTTGACCTGTTCGTCCTCGACGGCACTTTCAATGACCAGATCGTAGTCGGCAAAACCGTCATAGGAGGCAACCGAGTGGATGCGCGCGAGAGCGGCCTTACGGTCGGCCTCGCTGAATTTGCCGGACTTGACGCGGCGCGCCAAATTTCCATTGATGGTGGCAAGCCCGGCCTCGATACGGTCCTTGGTGAGATCGTTCAGTCCGACCTCGAAGCCGGCCTCGGCGCAGACTTGTGCTATGCCGTTGCCCATTTGTCCGGCGCCGATGACGCCGACTTTCCTGATCTGCATTTAATCTAGTGTCCGATCTGTAAAGACGGAACCAAGCCTATAACGCGCACCGAGCTTGGGCAAGCCTCATTTCGCATGTGCAGCAAAAGGTCCGCGCGCATCGCTTTTTACGGATTCTTCCGGTATGGGGGAACAGGATGGGACAGCTCCCTGTCCGCCGCGGCGATCTCGGCTAAAACAGCAGCGAAGCCCGGACGTTCCGCCAGCCGCGAATACCAACGGCTAAGATTTTGGTGGCTCGCAATCGGCGGGCCGCCCAGGCGCAGGGCATAATGGATCACCATGAAGGTCGCGATATCGGCCACGGTGAAATCGCCACACAGAAATTCCTGGCTGGAAAGCTTCTCTGAAATTTTGCCGTAGTGGCCCCAGATCGCGCCCTCGGCCTTGGCAGCTTCCTGTTCCTGCGCAAGACGCCGTGCCGCATCCGGTCCCGGAGGCTCGGTGCGGTGCATGAGGGCGCGAACCGGTACCAACAGCACCTCATCGGCCTCAAGTTCCAAAAGTCGGCATCTGGCGCGTGCCGCAGGGCTCTTGGGAAACAACGGGGGAGCCGGGTAGGCTTCCTCCAGATATTCGATGATGATCGTTGAATCATAGAGAGTGAGATCGCCATCGACCAGTACGGGTACCTGGGCCTTGGGATTGGCGGCGGCGACTGCGGGATGTTTCGGCGCATAGCCTTGGCTCTGGCTGAACGAAACCATGGCACGCTCGAAGGCCAAGGCCTTCTCGGCCAAGGCAATTTCGACCTTGCGGGCAAACAGGCTGAGAGGGCCGGAATAGAGCAGCATCGTGGGCCTTCTATCGGCGCTTCCTGACAATATTTGTCAGCAGCGTCTCATTTTACGATATTGGCCAGTTCACCGCTGGATGGAACCCGGTCGCCCGCGGTTGCCTGCTGAAATGGAAACGCGAGCTGGCCCCCATAGTGTTTCGGAACTGGCACGTCGGTTCCATAACGGCGGGGCATTTCCACCTTCGGCATGTGCAAGGTTCCGAACAGCGCATCCAGAAACGACAGTTGGCCGGCGAAATTCTTGTCAAAGGCTTCCCGGTGGTTGGCGTGGTGCCAATGGTGGAAGCGTGGTGTTGCAAGGATGCGGCCGATGGCCCCAAAGTCTATTCGCACATTGGAATGAATGAGCAGGGACTGCCACTGGTACAGCACAGCATAGATGGCCACGGGCCAAGCCGAGAAACCGAGCGCCATCACCGGCAAGAGCGAAACGCCCTTGGTCAGGATCTGATCGAGAGGATGTACGCGGTGCGCCGCGAGCCAGTCCATTTCCTCGATGCTATGGTGAACGGCATGGAATTTCCACAGCCATGGAACTTTGTGAAACATCCGGTGCACGGCATAGAAGCCAATGTCGGAGAGAAGGACCATGACCGGTACCTGCACCCAATAGGCTTGCGCTCCCACCCAGGCACGGAATTCCTCCGGCACCAAATAGGGCGTCAGCATCAACGCTGTGAACAGCAAAATGTTGATGCCAAGGCCGATAAGCACGGAATTGAACAGCACATAGATCGCGTCGAGCTGCCAAAGCTTGCGGAAAATTTGTTGTTCGCGGCGCAAGGCAAACAATCGTTCGAGCGGCACAAACACCAGGACGATCAGAATGAGCGTTACAGGGTCGGGGAGAAACATGGGGGCGTCAGGCCGGTTTTCGTGCGGGCCGCGCGGGCCAGCGCGGAATGAAGCGCGGGGTTTCCGCCGCATAAGCCGCATATTCGGAAAACGCCCGGGCAAGCACTCGTTCCTCATTGAACATGCGCCGCATCTGCAACGTCCATTGCACCGTGATGAGCAGAATGGCGGGCAGCGAAAGGTTCAGCAGCAGAATGCCGAGGACGGCGATTTCCTCGACCACATAGAGGGGATGGCGGACAATGGCATAGGGTCCGGATGTCACCAGCCGGCGGGCCTCGGCCATGATGGAGAAGGAACGGCCGAGCCAATAGAGCACATAGGCCGACAGCGAAAAGCCGGCGAGTGTCAGGCACAATGCGAACACCTCGAACGCGGGTGGAAGTGCTATGGTGGGCGGCAGCAAAACCAGGAAGCCCATGGTAAAGGTTCCGGCGAGAGCCGTGAAGCGGGGCTCGATGCCTTCGGCCGAGCCGAGCGGCTTCAACCGCACGATGGTCGTTGTAACGATCAGAACAAGAAAGGCGAGGCAAGCCACTTCGGAGAGCAAGCGCAGCGCCTCGAAATCGGGCGAGGCGTTCCCCCAGTCGCGCAAGGCGTGGTAAATGGCAAGGGACTTCACCCAGGCACCATTGGCGAACAGAACAACGATGCCGATCCGGCCTAACAGATCTCCAGCCCACGTCCACTGTGGCAGTTTCATCCGTTCCTCTCCACTGATCGCGCCAGGTACTTTCTGGCTATCACCCAACCTATGAAGAAAGCGTCTGCGGCGGTGCTAAGAATGTGCGGACAGGGGCAAAAGGACGGAATGCTGTTCACCGCCCATGGTTAACAGATTATGAGACGCCCTATTTGGCCAGTTTCGCCAGTTCGGCGTCGAATTCCGGAACGGCCTGGAAAAGATCGGCGACGAGGCCGTAGTCGGCGACCTGGAAAATGGGCGCCTCCTCGTCCTTGTTGATGGCGACGATGATCTTCGAATCCTTCATGCCGGCGAGATGCTGGATGGCGCCGGAGATCCCCACCGCAATGTAAAGATCGGGAGCGACGACCTTGCCGGTCTGGCCCACTTGGTAGTCGTTGGGCACATAGCCCGCATCGACGGCGGCGCGCGAGGCGCCGACGGCGGCGTTGAGCTTGCGGGCGACGCTTTCGAGCAGCTTGAAATTCTCGCCATTCTGCATGCCCCTGCCGCCCGAGACGATGACCTTGGCGGAGGTGAGTTCCGGACGGTCGGACTTCGACAGGTTCTCGCTCTGATAGGACGAAAGCCCCGGATCGGCGGTTCCGGTTACCTTCTCGATGGGAGCCGAACCTGTCTCGGCCGCCGCGCCGAAGGAGGCGGTGCGCACCGTCACGACCTTCTTTTTGTCACTGGACTGCACGGTCT
>JBOHKD010000081.1:0-6270 GCA_050728895.1 Aestuariivirga sp. | reverse complement strand
ACATCAGCATGGTCGCCTCGCTCGCGGGCGAACTCGCCGGTGGAAAACTGTCGAGACGGCGGCCCTTCCGCTCGCCTCATCATTCGGCCAGCATGCCAGCGCTTGTCGGCGGGGGCTTGCGCGCCAAGCCCGGTGAAATGGCGCTCGCCCATCACGGCGTTCTCTTTCTCGACGAATTGCCGGAATTCCAGCCCCGCGTCCTCGAAAGCCTGCGCCAGCCCATGGAGACCGGTGAAACCGTGGTGGCAAGGGTCAATTATCATGTGACGTATCCGGCGCGCTTCCAGCTTGTCGCCGCCATGAACCCGTGCAAATGCGGGCTGGCGGGCGAGGCGGGTCATGTCTGCCGCACCGGCCCGCGCTGTGCCGCCGATTATCAGGGCCGCATTTCCGGGCCGCTCCTCGACCGCATGGATATCCAGATCGAATTGCCCGCCGTAAAAGCCTCCGATCTGACACTTCCGGCGCCGAAAGAAGCAAGTGCCGATGTCGCCATGAGAGTCGCTGCCGCCCGTGCCATCCAGGCCCAACGATTTGTGTCTCTCGGCAAATCGCAACTCCGCAGCAATGCCCAGGCCGATGGCACGCTTCTCGAAGCCATCGCCACACCCGATGCGCCGGGGCTCAAGTTGCTGCGCGAGGCGGCCGACGCCATGTCGCTTTCGGCCAGGGGCTATCACCGCGTATTGCGCGTGGCGCGCACCCTCGCCGATCTCGATGGCGCCACGGTAATCTCCCGCCTACATGTGGCGGAAGCCCTGAGCTACCGCCAGCGGCTGGCGTCCTTCCGCATTGCCGCATGAAAGCTCATGCCACCGTGGTTTCAGTGGCGGTAATATGAACGGCCAGAAGGCAGCCATTGGGTGTGTGGGAGCAGTGCTCGGTGCCATCCCGCAGCCAGACGAGGTCGCCTTTCTTAAAAACGGTTCCGTCGTTCTCGATCAGCTCGCCTTCCAGGATCAGGAACTGTTCGTGGCCGTTGTGACGGTGTGGCCTTGTCGTCATGCCGGGCGGCATGCGGTAGACATGAAAGCCCGTGCCAAGGGCGAGATTATAGTCGAGCTGCAAGATGCTGTCGCCAAGGGCTACGCCATCGTCATAGACAAAGGGCTTGAACTCGGCCTCATAGATGTTGGCGATGCGGCGGTCGGATGGCTTGACGGGGTGCATGGGCGGTTCTCCTCGTTAGACGACGTCCTTTGCCGTGACGGCGGGCACGTCGCCGGCAAGGCCATGGGCTTGCAGAATTTTAATTGGATCTTCGCGATCGAGTGGCGCGCAGACGCGGTAGACCTCAAGCGTGCCGGCGCCAATCATGCCGTGGACGTAGAAATACATGGCTGCCGCGTAGCGTGTATGGCCGGATCGCGGAAGGCCCACGGGACTGGTGAGCAATTCGAGCTGGCGGGCGTCCTCCGGTGTGGCGGCGCTGATCATTGGTTCGCCGCGACGGCGATTTGCATATCGCGCCCCCGTTGCTTCTCCGCCCGGTACATGAGGTAGCCCGCCAGTGCCACGCCCGTTCCGACCACAAGAATGATCAAGGTGGCCAAGGCATTGATGTCGGGTGTCACGCCCAGCCTGACCTTGCTCCAGATCAGGATAGGCAACGTGGTGGCGCCGGGGCCGGTGGTGAAACTGGTGATGACAACGTCATCCAGGGAAATCGTAAAGGCAAGCAGCCAGCCGGACAGGATCGCCGGTGAAATGATGGGAAGTGTTACGTCCTTGAGAACCTGCCAGGGCTTTGAGCCCAGGTCCATGGCCGCTTCCTCGATCGAGAGATCCATCGATGAGAGGCGCGACTGAACGATGGTGGCGACGTAGGTCATCGAGAAGGTGATGTGAGCGATGGTGATCGTGGTGAAGCCTCGTTGTCCGGGCCAGCCGATCCACTGCGCCATGAAGATGAAGAGCATGAGGGAGGGAATGCCGGTGATGACTTCGGGCATGATAAGGGGTGCAGTGACCAGGCCGGAGAAAAACGTGCTGCCGCGAAATCTCTTGAACCGGGCGAGGCTGATGCCCGCCATGGTGCCGAGGATCGTGGCGAATGTCGCACTCAGGAGGGCGATTTCCAGCGAAAGAACTGCCGCTTTGATGATCTGTCCATCATTCAGGAGCTTGCCGTACCATTGGAACGAGAAGCCGCCCCAAACCGTTGCCAGCCTCGATTTGTTGAACGAGAAGAATATCATGGAGAGGATCGGAATATAGAAGAACGCGAATCCGAAGCACAGGCAGGAGAAAAGAAAAAGCGGGCGCTGGTTCATGATTTAGCTTCCCCTCTCGCCTGGGCCCTCGACTCAAAGCGGTGATATAGCATCATTGGCACGACCAGCATCAAGAGCAGGGCAACGGCCACCGCCGAAGCCATGGGCCAGTCACGCGCTGCTGAGAATTCGTCATTGATAACCCGGCCGATCATCGGATCGGAAGCATCCCCGACCAGGCTTGGAATGATGACTTCTCCCGAGGCGGGGATGAAAACAAGCAAACCTCCGGCGATGATGCCCGGGAGGGAAAGCGGCAGGGTCACGTCTCTGAACACCTGCCAGGGCTTCGATCCGAGATCCATCGCCGCTTCATTGAGCGTGCCATCAAGTCTCTCCAAATTGGCGTAGAGCGGCAGAATCATGAAGGGCAAGTAGGAATAGACCATCACAAGGACCACGGCGAAATTGGTGTTCATCATCGGTATGGAACGGAACGCCAAATCCGCGGGAATAATGCCATTGACGATTGCCGTCAGAGACTTGTTGAACCAGCTATTGGTACCCATCAGGCCGATCCAGGCGTAAACGCGCAACAGGAATGACGTCCAGAAGGGAAGGATCACCAGCAACAGAAGGATGTTGCGCCATGTCCCTCTCATTCGGGCGATGCCGAGCGCCATGGGATAACCCAGCAACAGGCAAAGCGCCGTCGCAATCGCTGCATTGTAGATCGATGTGAGATAGGCTCGCACATAGACCGGGTCCTGGAACAGGCGGGCGATATTTCCCGTGTCGATAAAGGGCCACGTGTCGGCGAATGCAAAGGGCGGGGATGTGCCGGCCCGCGTCGCCAAACTCATCGCGACCACGATCAGGAATGGCACAAGAAAAAAGGCAACTAACCACGCATAGGGCGAGGCGATGATGATGTTCCGCCAGCCCCGGCGGTTGAACCAGTTGTGGAACGAATAACTCGCGCCGCGCGAAATGGGGCCCGTGACTTCGGCGTTTGCGGCCAGCGTATGGTTGCCATCCATTGCCATCAATCCATCAACAGAATTGCGGAGGAGGGATCGAAGGACAGCCAGACCTCGTCCTCCCAGGAGGCAACGCGCTCATCCTCCTTGGCGCGGCGGGCGTTAACACTGTTGGCTGTGACGAGGAGGCCCGACGCGAGCCTGACCCGATAGAGCGAATCCTTGCCGAAATATCCGAGATCCTTCACGCGCCCCTTGAATGCATTGACGGTGTTTGACGGTTTGCTCCTCGAGATACGGATCTTTTCTGGCCGGACAGCAATCGTAACTTTCGTCCCCGGTGGCGGCGGTGCCTTGTGGGTTACACTTATGCGGCTGCCGATTGCAGGCAAGTCCACGGCGGTCAAGCCATTGGCAGAGTCCACAATCGTACCGTCGAACTGATTGATGGAGCCGATAAAATCGGCGACGAAGCGGTTGCGCGGATATTCGTAGATTTCGGTTGGGGTGCCGATCTGCCGGACAAGGCCTTTGTCCATGACCGCAATGCGGCTCGACAAGGTCATCGCCTCTTCCTGGTCGTGGGTGACCACCACGAACGTGATACCCGTCTTGTCCTGGATGTTCATGATTTCGAACTGCGTGCGCTCGCGCAGCTTCTTGTCGAGGGCGCCTAGGGGCTCGTCGAGCAGCAGGAGCTTCGGTTGCTTTGCCAAGGCACGCGCCAGAGCGACGCGCTGGCGCTAGCCGCCCGACAGTTGATGGGGCTTGCGGCCAGCGAGCTCGGTGAGTTGCACGAGATCGAGCATGTGGCGGACGCGTTCACGCCGGCCCGCATCATTCATTGTCTCGTGCTTGAGGCCATAGCCAACATTTTTTTCTACCGTCATATGCGGAAACAGGGCGTAGGACTGGAACATCATATTAACCGGCCGCTCATAGGGCGGCAGGTCTGTCACGTCTTGTCCGTCGATAAAAACACGCCCGGAACTCGGCGTTTCGAAACCGGCCAGCATGCGCAATAACGTGGTCTTGCCGCAACCCGACCCGCCGAGAAGAGCAAAGAGTTCGCCCTTGCTGACTTCGAGCGAGACGTTGTTGACCGCGGCGAAATCGCCAAACTTTTTGGTGACAGCATCAATTCTCAAAAAGGGCCGCGGCGCCGGCTCCGTGTCCGGCCGTTCACTGTCCTGGTTTATGACCGTCCCCACGGGATCGTTTCGCGCTAGCGCGCTAGCCGCCTGTTTTGATCGCACTGAAGGCCCGGGTCAACTCACGGTCCTGCTCATCGGTGAAAGGTTTGGGCGCCCACAAGCGCTTCATTGTTTCCGCATCGGGGTAGACGGCGGGATTTGCCAGAATGGCCGGATCAACGAAGGGCTTCGATGCGGCATTGCCGTTGGCATAGTTGGTGAAGTTGGTGCATTTCGCGATGACTTCCGGCTGCAGCATGTATTCCAGGAATTTGTAGGCGCTTTCCTTGTGCGCGGCGTCGCTTGGAATGCACAGACAGTCGACCCAGGCCGGGGCGCCAGTCCTTGGGACAAAATAGGCGAGGTTGATGTCGACGCCGGCATCGGTGGCGCGTGCCTTGGCGGTTGAATAATCGCCGGACCAGCTGTTGATGACGCAGAGTTCCTTGTTCGGAATAGCGTTCAGATAGTTGGTGTTGTCAAAGGTGCGAACATGTTGCCGGATGGGCTTAAAGAGATCGATGACGGCTTGGTAGTCGGCAACGTTTGCAGTGTCGCCATCCTTGCCGGTATATTTGAGCAACATCGGAATGACGTCGGTCTGCGAGTCGAGAATGGAGATGCCGCAATCGGCAAGCTTCGCGGCATTCTCGGGCTTGAAGACCAGATCGAGGGATTCCATGTCCGCGTCCGGAATGCGGTCCTTGACCATGTCGACGTTGTAAGTGAATCCGACCGAGCCCCACATATAAGGAATGGCGTACTGGTTTCCCGGATCCCAGCCGGCAAGTATGCGGAGGACCTCAGGATCGAGGTTGCTCCAGCCCGGCAGCTTCGACTTGTCGAGCTTGTCATAGACGCCGGCCTTGATGAAGCGTGGCATTTCGAGCCCCGCCATGTCGACAACGTCTTAGCCGGTGCTGCCCGCGAGCATCTTGGCCTGCATTTCCTCCGGAGAACTGTAGGTATCGTAGGTCACGGCGATTCCGGTCGCCGACTGGAAGTCTTCGATTGTCGTTTCGCCGATATAGTCGGCCCAATTATAGACATTGAGAACCGCGTCTTCGGCGCGGGCACGGTGGACAGCAGGCATTGAAAGCGCCGCGGCGCCGCCAATCGCGGTCAATACGGAGCGTCGGGTGATTTTCATGTCGCTACTCCCTGGGTTTGAGCTCTTTTCGGCTCTGGAATTATCCGGTTGCCTTTAGTTCAATCCCTATTTACGGCCATGTCAAATTTGAGCGTGGGCCTTCTGAGCCGCTCATTGGTTTCCGCAATCGCCTGTTCGGAAGGAGACGTGTCCATGGTCACGATTGGCAATACTTGCCGCAAATGGTCGTGATGGCTGCGCACAGCCGTTTCAAGATCGGAGAGATGAAAGCCTTCGAAGGCGGAAGACTTCATGGATTCATTCGACCAAATAGTGAGCTGCCGGTCTTCCTTTATGGTCTCGCGGTCGATGCGAACGGCAAGATAGCGGGCAAGTTTTTGCTCCCGGCTCTCGTTGGGCCGCCGGTAGACGGCGCCGCGCTGCACCGTTGACGACACCGAGAGCGGAAATTCCTGATAGAACTGCACGGATTCCGGCGTGACGGCGATCACGGCATTGGGGAAAAGGCCGAAATAGCTCCACGTCTTGCGCAGATGCTCGGGCAGCCACGCCTGCTGCGGTGCAATCCTCATATAATTCCGCACGCTCCAGCGCCGCCCGCCATGTGGATTGTAAACGGCGGTTGAGCGGCTTACGCCATTGACGAAAGCCTCATCCCGGTAGCTCGCCCGTAAAGATCCTGCAGGGCAGGGTGGGCCATGGGCACATGGTAGCCTTCATTGTCCACATCGCGAACCGACTTCCAGTTCACCGGAGAATGGTTTTCCCAGAAG
>JBOHKD010000080.1:0-6272 GCA_050728895.1 Aestuariivirga sp. | reverse complement strand
ATGCCTTGCGCGCGTCCCTTGTAGATCACGCCCTTGGAGTCGGCGAGAATCACATTCCCGTGGGGGACGCCGAGCGACTTGACGAGTTCGATGCAGGCAATCGCGGCAGCACCGGCGCCGTTGCAGACGAGCTTGAAATTCTTGATGTCGCGGCCGGTGAGATGCAAGGCGTTGATGAGGCCCGCGGTGGTAATGATGGCGGTACCGTGCTGGTCGTCGTGGAAGACCGGAATATCCATCAGCTCGCGCAGGCGCTGCTCGATGATGAAACAGTCGGGAGCCCTGATATCCTCGAGGTTGATGCCGCCGAAGGAGGGCCCCAGATAACGCACCGCGCCGATGAACTCATCGACGTCCTTGGTGTCGATTTCAAGATCGATCGCGTCGACGTCGGCAAAACGTTTGAAGAGAACCGCCTTGCCTTCCATCACCGGTTTGGCGGCCAGCGCTCCCAAATCGCCGAGTCCCAGAATCGCCGTGCCGTTCGATATGACGGCGACCAGATTGCCCTTGGCGGTATAGTCATAGACGGTCGCCGGATCCTCCGCGATCTTGCGCACGGGTACGGCGACACCGGGACTGTAGGCCAGCGACAGGTCGCGCTGGGTCGCCATGGGCTTGGTGGGAGTGATCTCAAGCTTGCCCGGCTTGCCCTGCTGATGGAAGAGCAGCGCCTCCTCGTCGGTAACGGTTGGACGCTTCCCCGGCTTCTTCTTGTCGGTACTCATGACCTTTGCGCTTTTTGAGATTGACCCCTGAATGAACCAGACTAGAGAGATGGCCGTCCTTGCTCAAGCCCAACTTTGCAAAGAGTGGTTGATTTCCATGGCAGCAACCCTATTTCAATTTGAAAGCAAGAGCCGGAGTGCGGGCCCCGCCCGGACATGCCATCCTGGCCGCGGATGAGGCAAGGCCAAGGAATGAAATTATGCGCACGCTTATTATGGATAAATCGAAGGCGGCAGTGACGGAACGCGATCCCCGTTGGACCCATGTCGTGGCCCGGGACCGCGCGATGGACGGGGCATTCTGGTATTCGGTAGCGACAACTGGCGTCTATTGCCGTCCATCCTGCCCGTCGCGGATGGCGAACCCGAAGAATGTGCGCTTCCATGACACAATCGCCGACGCCGAGAAGGCGGGCTTCCGGGCCTGCAAGCGCTGCAATCCCGGCCGGCCTTCGCCCGAGGTTCAGAACGCTGCCATGGTCGCAGGCATCTGCCGGTTAATCGAACGGGCCGAGGAGATTCCGCCGCTGGCGGAATTGGCGGAAGCGGCAGGCCTCAGCCCCGGCTATTTCCACCGCGTGTTCAAGGCGGCCATGGGGTTGACGCCGAAGGCATATGCCGCCGCCCATCGTGCCGAAAAAATCCGGGAAGCGCTCAACCGGCGCGGTACCGTGACCGAAGCCATCTATGGCGCGGGTTTCAATTCGAATGGCCGCTTCTATGAAAAATCCAACGACATACTTGGCATGACCCCATCGGACTATCGCGCTGGCGGGACAAATGCCGCCATCCGCTTCGCGGCCGGTGAATGCTCATTGGGCTCGATCCTGGTGGCAAAGAGCCAAAAGGGCGTCTGCGCCATCCTGATCGGCGATGATCCCGATATCCTGGTTCGTGACCTGCAGGACCGTTTCCCGCGAGCGTATTTGATCGGGGGTGACGCGGATTTCGAAAGACTGGTGGCACGGGTCGTGGGCCTCGTGGAGGCGCCGGGCATCGGTCTCGATCTCCCGCTCGATATTCGCGGCACCGCCTTCCAGCGGTGTGTCTGGGCGGCACTCCGCAAGATTCCGGCGGGCAAGACTGTCTCCTATTCCGACGTAGCCCGGAAGATCGGAGCGCCGAAATCGATGCGCGCGGTGGCTGGGGCCTGTGCCGCCAATATGCTGGCGATTGCCATTCCCTGCCACCGGGTGGTGCGCAACGACGGTTCGCTGTCAGGCTATCGCTGGGGGATCGAGCGCAAACGCGCGCTGATCGAGCGTGAAGCCAAGATTGCCTGAATGATTGCCGCCACCTAAGCCGGGTCATTCAACTTTGACGCGGGATGCTCTATGGAAGCTGCCCATGAACGATATGGTGGCCAGGGGCGGGGCGGAAGGAGAATTGGCGGCGCGCGCTACTCCGGTCATGGTCCAGTATCTTGAAGTCAAGGCCGCCAATGCCGATTGCCTGCTGTTCTATCGCATGGGCGATTTTTACGAGATGTTCTTCGCCGACGCGGAAGTGGCGGCGCGCGATCTGGGGATTGCGCTTACCAAGCGCGGCAAGCATCTGGGCCAGGATATTCCCATGTGCGGCGTGCCGGTTCATGCCGCCGACAGCTATTTGCAGCGCCTGATCCGGCTTGGGCACCGGGTGGCGGTTTGCGAGCAGATGGAAGATCCGGCGGAAGCGCGAAAGCGCGGCTCCAAATCCGTCGTCCGCCGCGACGTCGTAAGGCTGGTAACGCCGGGCACGCTGACCGAGGATAGCCTTCTCGACTCGCGCGCCCACAATTATCTGGCCGCCCTGGCGCGGATCAAAGGTGCTGGCGAACTGGCGCTTGCCTGGGCAGATATTTCCTCCGGCGATCTCGCCGTGATAAGCACGGGAGCGGAACGCCTCGCTGCCGATCTTGCGCGCCTCGAGCCCCGCGAAATTATCGTGGCGGATAGTGTGTTGGAAGATGCAACGCTTTCCCGCATCCTCGATGCCGCGCGCGTTCCGCTGACTCCGCTTCCTTCCAGCCGGTTTGATTCCGCCACCGGCGAACGCCGCCTGAAGGAGCATTTTGGTGTCGCGGCGCTCGATGCCTTCGGAAGTTTTTCACGCGCCGAAACCGCAAGTCTCGGCGGGCTTCTCGATTATATCGTGCTGACCCAGGTAGGCCGGGTTCCGCATCTCCGCCCGCCGCGCCGCGAGGAGCCCTCGGCCAATTTGCTCATCGACATGGCAACGAGAGCCAATCTGGAACTGACACGGACACTTTCCGGCGACAAGCATGGCAGCCTGCAATCGATCATCGACCTGACGGTAACGGCGAGCGGCGCCCGAACGTTGGCCGGGCGCCTCGCCAATCCGCTCGCCGAGTCCCACGCGATTGCGGCGCGATTGGACGAGGTGGATTACTTTGTCACCTCCGATCGCACGCGGCGCGATATTCGGGAGACATTGGCCGCCATGCCCGATCTCGAACGTGCCCTGGGGCGGCTGAGTGTCGGGCGGGGAGGCCCGCGCGATCTGGCCGCCATACGCGACGGTCTGGCTTGTGCAGCCGACCTTGGCAAGCGCATCGAAGCAGATATGGACCTCGGCGGGCCACCAGCAAACGTGGCCGCAAATCGCGAGATCATGGCGGGCGCCGACCGCGATCTTATTGCTGGACTTGAAGCGGCGCTTGGCGAGGAACTGCCGCTCCTGGCGCGTGACGGCGGCTTCGTGCGGCAGGGCTACCGCGCCGAACTCGATGAAACCCGATCATTGCGCGATGCAACCCGCCAGGTGATTGCCGGGTTGCAAGTAAAATATGCCGAAGCAACAAGCATCAAATCGTTGAAAATCCGCCATAATAACGTGCTTGGCTATTTCATCGAGGTGACCGAACAGAACGCCGCTGTGTTGCAAGCGCCGGCTCAGACGGCAGTCTTTATTCACCGCCAGACCGTGGCGAACGCCATGCGCTTTGTTACAACCGAACTTGCCGCCCTGGAACGGCGGATCGCTGCGGCGGCCGACCGGGCGCTCGCCATCGAAGGGGAAATTTTCGAAAAGCTGGTGAGCGAGGTGAAAGCCCGGAGCGCCGCCGTTTCGCGGATCGCCGGGGCCATTGCGGAAATCGACGTGGCAACGGCACTTGCCGAGCTGGCCGAGCGCTGCCGCTATGTGCGCCCCAAGGTCGATCGCTCGACAGTCTTCGATATTCGGGGCGGCCGTCATCCGGTGGTTGAGACCATGTTACAGAAAGAAGCCGCGGGCTCCTTCATCGCCAATGACTGCAATCTCTCCGACGACGGTTCCCGGCTGTGGCTCCTTACCGGTCCAAACATGGCCGGCAAATCGACGTTTCTCCGGCAAAACGCCCTGATCGTAATCCTGGCGCAAATGGGCTCCTTCGTGCCCGCAAGTGCAGCCCATATCGGCATCGTCGACCGGCTGTTCAGCCGTGTGGGTGCCGCCGACGATCTGGCGCGCGGACGCTCCACCTTTATGGTCGAAATGGTGGAGACTGCCGCGATCCTCAATCAGGCGAGCCCGCGTTCCTTTGTGATCCTCGACGAGATCGGCCGGGGAACCGCCACCTTCGACGGGCTTTCCATCGCCTGGGCGGCGGTCGAGCATCTGCATGAGACCAACCGCTGCCGGGCGTTGTTCGCTACTCACTATCATGAGCTTGCTTCCCTTGCCTCCCGCCTGCCTCACCTTTGCAACGCAACGATGAAAGCCCGCGAGTGGCAAGGCGATGTGGTTTTCCTGCATGAGGTCGTGCAAGGCGTGGCCGACCGTTCCTATGGCATCCATGTCGCAAGGCTTGCTGGCCTGCCGCCTGCCGTTATCGCGCGGGCCAAGGAGGTTTTGGAGAAGCTTGAGCAAAGCGACAAGTTTTCAGCGCACAAATCCTTGGCCAATGACCTGCCGCTGTTTTCAGCCCGGCCGTCCGTTCCCGAAACTAAACCGCAAAACTCAAGTGAAATCGAAAAGAAACTGGCCTCGGTGGCACCCGATGAGCTTTCGCCGCGCGATGCCCTGGCGCTCATTTATGAACTTAAAACACTGCTTGCGGATAAGTGATGAATACGCTTGCCACGGCGGAGGGGTTCAACGCGCTTGCACTAAAACACGGGATGCAACCGGCGGTGCTGCGGCCTGCGATCGTGGCGCATCTCAAAACCGTTCTTGAGCGCGCCAGGGAGGAAGCCGAGCGGCGGCTTTTGGCCGATGGCCACGGCACGCGCTGTGCCGAGGCCTTGAGTGCCGTCGAGGATGAAATCATTCACGCCCTTTTCGATCTGGCGAACACAAAACTGTTTCCGACGGGGGATGCGAAAACGGCGGAACGGATTGCCGTCGTCGCCGTCGGCGGCTACGGGCGCGGCACACTGGCGCCGGGCTCCGATATCGATCTGCTTTTTGTGCTGCCAGCCAAACAGTCCCGGCGGGTAAAGGATATCGTGGAATTCATCCTCTACAGCCTGTGGGATGCGCGCCAGAAAGTGGGGCACGCGACGCGCAGCATCGAGGAATGCATCCGGCTCGCTAAAACCGATAGCACCATCCTCACCGCCATTCTCGAAGCGCGTTATATCTGCGGCGATACCGCGCTGTTTAACGATCTCGTCAAGCGGTTCCGCCGTGACATCGTCGCCAAACGCGCCCGTGAATTCGTTAACGGCAAGCTTGCGGAACGCGATCTCCGGCATCACAAGGCCGGAGAAAGCCGTTATCTCGTCGAGCCCGATGTGAAGGATGGCAAGGGCGGCTTGCGCGATCTCCACACGCTGTTCTGGATCGCCAAGTTTCTTTACGCCACCAACCAGCCCGATGAACTTGCTGAAAAGGGTGCCTTTGCCGCGGACGAGCTGGCAACTTTCAAGAAATGCGAAAATTTTCTTTGGGCGGTGCGCTGTCATCTCCATTTTCTGTCGAAGCGGGGCAATGACCGCCTGAGTTTCGACCGGCAATCGGACATCGCCGAACGCCTGGGCTACAGGGCGCACGGCGGCCTCAAGCATGTCGAGCGTTTCATGAAACACTATTTCCTGGTGGCCAGGGACGTGGGCAGCCTGACGCGCATTCTCTGCGCCAGCCTTGAAGCCAGGCAAATAAAAGATGAGCCATCGCTGAGCCGCATGTTCGGCAGATTTCGCCTGAAACCTGCCGGCAGGCTTGGCGATACGTCCGCTTTCCGCCTCGAAGGAGGGCGAGTGGCGCTCACGTCTCCGGACGTTCTGGCGAAAGATCCGGTCAATCTCATCCGCCTTTTCGCGGTGGCGGCAAAACACGGAACCGAGGTTCATCCCGATGCGCTCAAGGCGGTGCGCAAGTCGCTCAGCCTCATCAAGAAACCGGTCCGCGAGGATCCCGAAGCCAACGCCATCTTTCTTGAATTGCTGACCGCGAGCGCGGAGCCCGAGGCGATCTTGCGCATGATGAACGAGACGGGAGTTCTCGGCCGCTTCCTTCCGGATTTCGGCAAGATCGTCGCGATGATGCAGTTCAATATGTATCACCATTACACCGTTGACGAACATTTGATCCGTGCCGTCGGCATTCTGGCGGCGATCG
>JBOHKD010000079.1:0-6285 GCA_050728895.1 Aestuariivirga sp. | reverse complement strand
GCCGTGGCTCATCTGCGGCGCTCCCGCGATGCGGGTGGCGAGATAGGCGGCGGCGGTGGAATAAACCAGCGACTCGTTCCACTTCAATTGCGCGGCCGTGAAATTCACATAGGCGAGGAACGCCGGGCCATTGCGGCCCATGGGAAGCAAGAGCGAGGCCGGGAAATTATCGGCCTTGAGGCCCTTGCCCTTGACTCCCCACTTCACCCATTGGGAGCGCGGATGCTGGATGGCGATGTCGGCTTCTTCCCAGGGCATATCGCGGGGCACGCGCACTTCCTGCAGCCAGGGCTGATTGGCCTGCCAGCCATGCTTGATGAGGAGCGCCGCGGAAGAGGCCATCGCGTCGGGCACGCTGGTGCGCAAATTACGGCGACCGTCGCCGTCGAAATCGACCGCGGTCTCGTCATACTCCGCGGGCAGAAATTGCATCTGTCCCACTTCGCCGGCCCAGGCGCCGCGCATTTCCTCGACGGAAAGATCACCCTTGCCCACGAGATTGAGTGCCGAGAGAAGCTGCGGCCGGAATTTTTCGGGCCTCCGGCAATCCCAGGCGAGCGTCGCCAGCGACTGAATGGTGGGCAGGTCACCGACATAGCCACCGAAATCCGTCTCCAGCGCCCAATAGGCGATCAGCACCGGACCCGGCACGCCATACTGCTCCTCGATGCTCCCGAAAAGGTCGCGGTGCTTGCGGTTGAGAGCCGTGCCCTGCTTGATCCGGTAATCGGAAACCATGCGCGTCTGGAATTCCATGAAGCTCTGGGAAAAGACATTCTGCGCCCGGTCTTTCTTGATGATGGCGGGATCGTATTTGACGCCGCTCAACGCCGCGATGCCGCGCTTTGGAATGCCGACGCTTTCGGCCTCGGCGCGGACGGATTTGAGAAATCCATCGAACCCTCTGGCCGAGTTGCCGCAATCGGCGGCGGCCGCGCTGCCCGCCATGATGAAGGCTGCGGCCATTACAGCGGCAGAAAACCGTCCGTTCAACATCCAAAATCTCCCGATTCAATCGAGCCAGAGTATGACCGCTATTCATCGCCCGCGTCAAATTCAAGGCCGTTCTGCCTCTTGCAGCGCGGCAGCGATGCGGCTGAGGCGTGAGTCCGTGGCGCAAGCTCTGCGGCAAGCCAGAACGGCGCTTGAGCGCAAGATCACGCCGTCGTCGAGAACTTTAAGATGATTGGCGGCGAGCGTTGCTCCCGTGGTGGTAATATCCACGATAATTTCGGCGATGCCGGCGGCGGGTGCGGCTTCCGTGGCGCCCAGGCTTTCGACGATCCGGTAGCCGGTCACGCCTTTTTCGGCGAAAAAGCGCCGCGTCAGATTGCGGTATTTAGTGGCGGCGCGCAGCCTTCGCCCGTGGCGCTCGTAAAAGTTCTCGGAGATTTCGTCGAGATCGGCCATCACCGCCACATCGAGCCAGCATTCCGGCACGGCCACCACCACATTGGCCAGGCCAAACCTGAGTCTGACCAGAATGTCCGTAGACGGATCATTTTGAGAGTGCGTTTCGCGCAACCAATCTTCTCCGGTTATGCCTGCGTCGATGGTTCCGTCCTTAAGGTTACGGGCGATCTCGGTGGCCGACAGGAAGGCAACCTCGACATTGTCGATGCCCTTGAGGTGCCCGCGATAGCCGCGCGCGGCGGCGAGGCGTTCGATCCCGTAACCCGCCTTGGCCAGAAGCCCGGCGGCGGCTTCCATCAAGCGGCCCTTGGAGGGAACGGCCAGGGTGAGGGGAGTCATGCCAGCACCGCGCGGAGCTGGTCCGTGTGGATGGCGCAGCCGACAGCGGGCACCTTCATCGCCGCACCCATGTCCTGGAGCAGATCGTCGTAACGCCCGCCGCCGGCGATCGTGACCCACCCTTGCGGCGTGTCGGCTTCGATCTGAAAGACGAAGCCTGTGTAATATTCGAGGCCGCGCCCGAAGCCCGCCGAAAATTGGAAGGGCTGCAAATCGAGACCCAGCTTTGACATTTCGACAAGGCGCCGCGCGAAATTATCCGTGGCGCGCTGAAACCGCTCCTTGCCCTTGATCTTCGAGACCTCCTGGGCCACGGCAAACGCTTTCGTCTCGATTGCCAGATAGGCGTTGAGCTGCCCGGCCTTGTCACGCGCCAGCGGGGTTTCCCGGCGGTCGGCGGCTTTTTCGCCAAGCCGCTGGGCGATTTCCGCGATCTCGCGCCCGCTTACAATCGGCAGTTTGCGGGCCTCGATCTCGGCTTCCACGATGGAGAGCGAATTTGTTTCATCCAACCGGTCGATCAGGCTCGAAATGCTGGTGCGGCGGCGCTGGCGTTCGGCGCAGAAGCTTGTCAGGAGATCGCGGAATGCGGCAGGCCGCCAGAAGTGGTGCCGCAATTTTCTGCGCCAGCGCTCCGGCATTCCGGTGTCGTCAAGCAGGCCGGCGAACAGGCCAAGATCGCCCAGCGTCACGCGGAATTTCGCCAGTCCCGCCGCTGCGAGTGCCGCGAGGGTGAGTTTCAAGACCAAGGCTTCGGCGGCCACCGCATCGGGGCTGGCGAACCACTCGATGCCGGCTTGCGTGAATTCCCGCGGGCCCAGGGCTTCTTCGGGAAAGCGAAAGGCCGGACCCAAACAGCAATAGCGCGCTTCCGCATCGGCCTTCGCGGCATGGCTCAGATGATAGCGGCAAATGGGCACGGTAAGATCGGGCCTCAAACACATCTCGGCGCCGGACGGATCGGTAAACACAAAAGTCCGTGCACGGATGTCTTCGCCGGAGCGTTCGAGGAATATGTCGGCGGGCTGAACGATGTCGGGTGCGATATGATCGAAGCCCGCGCGTTCGAACACCGCCATGATGCGAGCGTTCCGCCGCTCCAACGCCTCGCGCTCGGGCTTCGATTTACCGGGCATCGCGGCCAACTTCCTTCCCCCCTCGCGGGGGAAAGAGCCTGCCCCCGGACTTGATCCGGGGGTCCGGCGAAGCCGGGGATGAGGGGGCCTTGCCGCGTGGAAGGAGTCCCCTCATCCGGCGCGTTCCGCGCCACCTTCTCCCGCGAGGGGAGAAGGAGAATATCCAACACACCGCAATCATTTCCCCAGCGCCTTCTTCACCGCCTTGACCAGATCGGCCTCGGGCACCGAAAACTGCGCCAGTCTTTGCCCCGCATAGTCCTCGCGCGAAGTAATGCCTGCCGCGAGTTCCGCTCCAAGCCGCAAATCCTTGATCTGCACTTCACCCTTGGCTTTTTCGTCGCCGCCCTGAATGATGACGAGAGGCGAGCCCAGCTTGTCGGCATATTTTATCTGGGCTTTCAGCCCTGCGGTGCCCATGTACATTTCCACGCGGATGCCGGCTTTGCGCAGCTCCTGCACCATGCGCCAGTAATCGCCCTGACGCTCCTTATCCATCACCAGCACGACGACGGGTGCCAACGTCGCGGACTCTTCCGCCAAGCCCGCCAGTTTCAGCGCCGCATAGAGTCTCGACACACCAAGAGAGAAACCCGTTGCCGGCACTTTCTGGCCGGTAAAGCGCGCCACCAGATCGTCATACCGCCCGCCACCGCCGACGGAGCCAAAGCGTACGGGCTTTCCGTCTTCGTCCTTGGTTTCCATCAGGAGTTCACATTCGAAAACGGGACCAGTATAATACTCGAGACCGCGGATCACGCTCGGAGAAATGCGTACGCGACCTGGACCATAACCAGCTGCATCACAAATTTTTAAAATCTCCAGCAATTCATCAATGCCTTCGAGATTCATTCCTTCGTCGATAGCTAATTCCCTCATTTGGATACAGGTTTGGATATTCGAAAATCCATAGTCGGAATTTTCACCGCCGCGAGGTTGGTCCGCTAACTCTGTTGCCGTGAGTTCCGATTTTTGTACCCCTGGCACAAATCTGGCGCTGGTCAGAAAGAACATTCTCATCAGCAACTCGATCTGACTTCTTTCCAGTCCAACTCCTGCTGTTCGATCGCCGCTTTCGTCAACTCGACCACTAGGACCGAGCAACGCAACGACACCCGCTTCACCAAGTCGATCAAACTTATCTAAAGACCTCAAAGTGTCGAGCCGCTTTTCATGTGGAATAGCTGCCGTGTTCATGGCGCTATCTAAGATTTTTCTGCTGTTGACATTGATGACATATTCTTTTCTTGCGATCCCCAGCGCTTCCATCGTGTCCGCCGCCATCATGCAGACTTCGGCGTCGGCGGCGGGGGATGTGCTTCCCACTGTGTCGGCGTCGAATTGCATGAATTGGCGGAAGCGTCCCGGCCCCGGCTTTTCATTGCGGAACACCCAGCCCTGGCGGTAGCTGCGATAGGGCGTGGGCAGCTTCTGCTGGTTTTCGGCAACGTAGCGGGCAAGCGGTGCGGTCAGATCGTAGCGCAGACTCAGCCACTGATCGTCATCGTCCTGAAATGAAAACACCCCTTCATTGGGCCGGTCCTGGTCGGGAAGGAATTTTCCCAAGGCCTCGGTATATTCGATGAAGGGCTGCTCCACCGGCTCGAACCCATAAGCCTCATAGACCTCCTGGATTTTCGCCAGCATGGCGCGCAGGCCCCGGATTTCCTCGGGGCCGACATCGCGAAACCCCTTGGCCAGCCGGGCCTTGGGGCGAGTGTCTTTGGTGCCGGAAGTCATTCATGTCCCCGCAAGATTTCGCGAGGCTTCTAAACGAGCCCGCCTACTGGGGCAACCATGCGGGTTCCCTGCAAAAAGAAAAGGGCCCCGAAGGGCCCTTTTCGACAAAGCTCAATCGCGGCTCAATCGGCCGCTTCGGTCCAGGCAGCAGCCCCCCTCGGAACATTCACAAAAGAACAATGCAAAAACAACTTCGCCAACGCCGAATATGGGTCAATGTAGAATCATCCCGCTCCAGGCAAGTCAAACCAAGATACTCATGGCTTCTATTCTGCGCTCAGAGATCGAGAATAAGGCCCACGCGCGCAATGTGGAGGGTGTTGTCAAAAGTGAGACTTTCACCTGAAGTATCAGGTCTGGGAACATTGGCCGTGTATTTGCCAAGGTCAACATAAAGGTATTCCGCTCGCGCCCGCCAATTGCTGCCGATGCGGTATTCAGCACCGGCTCCCGCCGTCCAGCCCCATTTCCAGTCGCCGGTGTTGAAAGCCGCATTGTCACGGTCCCAGCCGTTACAGGGGTCAACAGTACAGTCTGTGTCCCCAGCGAATTGTGAAATGTGGCCCGCAGCAAGACCGCCCGTCGCATAGACATGGAACTGTTCTTGAGCAAATCCGACTCTCGCTCTGGCCGTGGACAATGTGCTGATAACGGTCTGAATGCCGTCATCAGACGTGCCCTCAAAATCGGTCTTGTCAATATCGGCAAGCGACACATCGGATTCAACACCCAGCACAAGGCCATTTTGGAATGGCATGATGCTGTAGCCGGAGACCAATCCGCCCACGATGCCACCAGGATGGTGGCTGAATGAGTCGCCAGCAAATTCGTCAAGTCCGGGCGTGGCGTCGTCACCTGACAACGCTGCGTCACCGAACGCATGACCAGCAGTAATGCCGGCATGGGCGCCAACCCAATCTGCTTCACCATTGCCGTCAGTGCCACTTGGCCCACCGAACTGGCGGATCAGTCCCAAGCGAGCAATGTGCATGGCATTCTTGAAATCGCCAGTGTCACTGGAATCGTTAGGAGCCACGGCACCATAGTTTCCAAGGTCGACATAGAGATATTCGCCACGCACAATCCAATTGCCGAACGCACGATATTCAGCACCTGCACCCAGAGTCCAACCCAGTTTCCAGTCGCCGGTGTTGAACAATGCGTCACTCCTGTCCCAGCCGTCACAGGGGTCAACGTCACAGTCTGTGTCGCCAGCGAATTGTGAAATGTGGGCGAGTGCCAGTCCTCCGGTGCCGTAAATATGGAGGCGATCGGAGCCATAGCCCAAGCGGCCACGCAATGTTCCCATGCCGCTGATGATGGTTTGAATACCGTCATCAGTTGTTCCCTCAAAGTCAGTCTCATTCAGGTGCAGGGAAGACACATCTCCTTCCAAGCCAAAAACAAGACCACCGCCCGTCGGCTGCCAATTGTAACCAAGCGCCAAGCCGCTCATAAATCCTTCAGGCTTGTGACGGAAACTGTCGCC
Organism: Aestuariivirga sp.; assembly: GCA_050728895.1. GTDB lineage: Bacteria > Pseudomonadota > Alphaproteobacteria > Rhizobiales > Aestuariivirgaceae > Aestuariivirga. The sequence goes on along the minus strand of JBOHKD010000079.1, from coordinate 168 downwards.
GTCAAACTCTTCCAGCCCTGCATCGTCGTTGTAAATTTCCGATCGGCCAAAGGCATAGCCAGCAAGGCTGCCCGCGTACCAGCCCGACCAATTAGACTCTGGCACGAGCGGATCAGCCGCGAGCGCTGCTCCCGACCAAGATGAGCTCAGCAGCAGAAAAGCTAGAAC
>JBOHKD010000078.1:0-6386 GCA_050728895.1 Aestuariivirga sp. | reverse complement strand
CAGTCATTCCGCCGGCACCCGCGGAGTAACTTCTCGATACTCAAACTGAAAACGGAGAGGATGGAACCCATCCTCTCCGTTGGCGTTTATAAGTCCGAGGTTCAGAAAATCTGCGCGATGTAGGCCGGCACGAGGCTTTTGCGGCCAAGACCGCCATTGTGCTTGGAGGCCGCCAGCCTGAGATTGCCGTGCGAGGATTTGAGCGCCAGCGATAAATGTTTCAATCCATATTGGACGCCGGTGCGGGCGTTTAGCAGCCCGGAACAATTGCCGGTATAGCCAATGCCGCGCGCGGTGGAGCATTTCAGTTGAAAAACGCCAAGCTCGCCGGCCCGTCCCCGCGCATTGGGATTATAGCCGGATTCGACCTTGGCGATGCGAAGGGCAAACCAGGTGGGCACGCCATATTGCGGTGCCATGCTCTCGATCATGCTCACGACGCCGCTCCTGTGCCGCGCCGTGACGGCCAGAGCAAAGTTCTGGCGGAAGCGTGCCTGCGTGAGATGACGGACCGTGCCGGTCCTGGATTTGCTCACCAGACTTGATTTGGTTTTAATGGTTTTCTTGGCAAATTTCGTGGTGACGGGAGTACAAAAATCATTGGACTGGCAACCCGCCCCGGCGGGAATGGCATATATGGCTGCCGCCAGCACTCCTGCAAACAATCTTTTCTTCATGACGATCCTTTTCTTTTCTGTGGACGAATGGCGAAATACTCGGATTACCGGTCTAACATGCAGACGAGCCGTCGATTTCTAGGCGAGGAACCGCGATAGACTGGTGGAATGTGTCCTCAATAAGGGGAAATTGTTGCAACGCAATATGGAATTTGTGCTGTTGCACATAAGCCACGCCAAGGGTTAGACAGAGCGTTACTCATGAAATTTCTCGATCAAGCCAAGATTTATGTGCGCTCCGGCGACGGGGGCGCGGGGGCGGTGTCTTTCCGCAGGGAAAAATTCATCGAGATGGGCGGTCCCGATGGCGGCGACGGCGGCAATGGCGGCGATATCTGGGTCGAGGCGGTGGACGGGCTCAATACCCTGATCGATTACCGCTACCAGCAGCATTTCAAGGTCACAACCGGCGGCCATGGCATGGGCCGCATGCGGGCGGGCGCCAATTCCAGGGATATTGTGCTGAAGGTTCCGGCGGGAACGGAAATCTATGAGGAGGACAACGAGACATTGATTGCCGATCTGCCGAAAACCGGCATGAGAGCGCGCCTTGCCAGGGGCGGCAATGGCGGCTTTGGCAATGCCCATTTCAAATCTTCCACCAACCGCTCGCCGCGCCACGCCAATTCGGGACAAGAGGGCGAGGAGCGCTGGATCTGGTTGCGGCTAAAGCTCATCGCGGATGCGGGGCTTGTGGGCCTACCCAATGCCGGCAAATCGACGCTTTTGGCGGCGGTATCGGCGGCAAAGCCGAAGATCGCCGATTATCCTTTCACCACGCTACACCCGCAGTTGGGCGTAGTGCGCGCGGCGGAATCGAGCTTCGTGCTCGCCGACATTCCAGGATTGATCGAGGGAGCGCACGAGGGGCAGGGACTTGGGGTACGCTTTCTCGGCCATGTAGAGCGCTGCGCCGTGCTCTTGCATCTGATCGATGTGACGGGCAAGGACCCGGTGGCGGACTACCGTATCATCCGCAAGGAGCTGAAAGCCTACAGTGCTTTGCTTGCGGGCAAGACGGAGGTCGTCGCTTTCAACAAGATCGACGCCATTAGCGAGGCCGCTCTCAAGACCAAGCTGGCTGAATTCAAGAGGCGGTTACGCAAGACGCCGATACTTCTCTCAGGCGCCACGAAAGCCGGTGTTCCGGAGGCGATGAAAAAGCTCCTGACCGTCATCGAAACCGGCAAGGCGGTGCGGCGCAAGGATGCGTCAAGCGCCACCAGTGCCACCAGCGCGGGCTGGCGCCCATGACAGCGCGCCTCTCCAAGGCCCGCCGCCTCGTCGTCAAGATCGGCTCGGCACTGCTGGTGGACGCCAAGACCGGCGCCATCAAGGCCGCCTGGCTGGCTTCGCTGATCGACGATGTCGCGGGCGCCAAGGCAAAGGGCGCCGACGTGGTGATCGTTTCTTCCGGCGCTATCGCATTGGGGCGGCGCACACTTGGACTGCCGAAGGGAAATCTGAAGCTCGAGCAAAGCCAGGCGGCGGCGGCGGTGGGCCAGATCGCCCTGGCGCAAGCCTGGACGCAAGCGCTCCGTAAACGGAATATCACGGCGGCCCAGGTGCTGGTCACGCTCACCGACACGGAGGAGCGCCGCCGTTATCTCAACGCGCGCGCCACTCTCTCGACGCTACTGGCGCAGGGCGCGGTCCCCGTCATCAACGAGAACGACACGGTGGCGACATCCGAGATCCGCTACGGCGACAACGACCGGCTGGCGGCGCGCGTTGCTTCCATGATGTCGGCCGACTGCCTGGTGCTTCTGTCGGATATCGATGGGCTCTACACCGCGCCACCGGGAAAGAAAGACTCGACGTTCATCGCCGAGGTGAAAGAAATCACGGCCGGGATCGAGGCCATGGCGGGCAAATCCGCCTCGGGCCTTGGCTCCGGCGGGATGGTCACCAAGATCGAGGCGGGAAAGATCGCGGTCAATGCCGGTTGCAATATGGTTATCGCCTCGGGTCACGAAATGCACCCTTTGCGCCGCATCGCGGAGGGCGGGCGCTGTACCTGGTTCCTCGCTCAGACCTCGGCACTGCAATCCAGAAAGCGCTGGATCGCGGGAACTTTGCAACCCATCGGCCGTCTTATCGTCGATGACGGCGCCGCCGCGGCTCTCGCCAAGGGCAAGAGCCTGCTGCCGGCCGGTGTCAAGCGCATCGAGGGCGTCTTCTCGCGCGGCGACACGGTGAGCATTCTGGCAACGCAAGGCAAGGAGATCGCCCGCGGTCTCATCGCCTATGACGCAGCCGAGGCGGCGCGTATCGCCGGGTTGAAATCGGCCGAGATCGAGAAGGCCTTGGGCTTCCGTGGCCGGGACGAAATGGTGCATCGCGACGACATGGTGCTGATCGGCGGAGAGCGCGCATGAGCAATCGCGACGCCATGCTGGCGCTCGGAGCCGCGGCGCGTGCCGCCGCGCGGCAACTGGCCCTGGCCCCTACAGAACAAAAGAATTCGGCGCTCAACGCCATGGCAAAAGAAATTCGCCGGAACGCCACTGCAATTCTCGCGGAAAATGCCGGGGATCTTGCGGCGGCAAAACCTAAGGCCTTGAAGAAAAGTTTTATCGACCGTCTGGCGCTGGACGCTGCGCGGATCGAGACAATTGCCACGGGGATCGAGCAGATCGCCGCACTTCCCGATCCCGTGAATACCGTACTGGCGGAATGGACGAGGCCCAACGGCATGGTGATCTCGCGGGTGCGGGTACCCATAGGCGTTATTGGCATCGTCTATGAGAGCAGGCCCAATGTGACGGCGGATGCCGGAGTGCTCTGCATGAAGTCCGGCAATGCCGCGATCCTGCGCGGCGGCTCCGACGGATTTCGCTCGTCGGCCGCCATCGTTTCCTGCTTGCGCCGCGGCCTCGCCACGGCAGGACTGCCGGAAGCGGCGATCCAGATGGTGCCCGATGCCTCCCGTGACAGCGTGGGGCTCATGCTCGAGGGTCTGGGCGGCACGATCGATTTGATCGTGCCGAGGGGCGGCAAGGATCTGGTGGCCCGCGTGCAAGCGGAAGCCCGCGTTCCGGTGTTCAGCCATCTCGAAGGCATCTGCCATGTCTATGTCGACAAGGCCGCCGATCCTGAAATGGCGAAAAAGATCGTGCTCAATGCCAAGATGCGGCGTACCGGGGTTTGCGGGGCCGCCGAGACCATCCTCATCGACAGCGCGGGCGCGGAAAGAAACCTGAAACCGATAATCCGCGCACTGATCGAAGCGGGGTGCGAAGTGCGCGGCGATCCAATGGCGCAGTCGGCGGACGTCCGGGTTAGCCCTGCAAGCGAAGCGGACTGGTCCACAGAATATCTCGATGCTATCGTTTCGTTGCGGGTCGTCGATGGCCTCGACGGGGCGATGGCTCACATCGCCCGCCATGGCTCCCAGCACACCGATGCCATCGTCACGGAGGATGCGGCTACCGCCAAGCGCTTTCTCAACGAAGTCGACAGCGCCATCGTGCTGCACAACGCCTCCACGCAATTCGCCGATGGCGGCGAGTTTGGTTTCGGCGCCGAGATCGGCATCGCCACCGGCAAGCTGCATGCGCGAGGGCCCGTCGGCCTCGAACAGTTGACCACCTTCAAGTATCAGGTGCGCGGGAGCGGACAGGTGCGGCTGTGAGAGAGACAAGACGATGATCCGTCCGCCGCCGTTCGGCGAGGGTCAGCGGATCGGTCTGTTCGGGGGCTCTTTCAATCCGGCCCATTATGGACATTATATGGTGGCGCTCTTTGCGATGAAGCGGCTGCAACTCGATTGGGTCTGGTGGCTGGTGTCGCCGCAAAACCCGCTAAAAGACCCTTCCGAGACTGGCGAATATGCCACAAGGCTTGCCGCTACGCGCACCATTGCAAGGCATCCCCGCTTTATCGTCACCGATCTTGAACGGCAATTGGGCTCGCGCACCACGGCGGAGACGCTTGAGCGGCTTGCACCTATTCTGAAGCGCGCCCGCTTTGTGTGGATCATGGGGGCCGACAGCTTCGCCAATTTGCATCGCTGGAATGATTGGCTGGAAATCCCCGAAACGCTGCCGCTGGCAATCCTCGCCAGGCCGGGCTACTCAATCCGGGCGCTGGCGGGGACCGCCGCCATTCGCTATGACCGCGAACGCGTGCCGTCATCCTTCCCGGCGCAATTGTCCGATCGCGTAACTCCCGCCTGGGCCTTCATCCCCATGCCGCTTCGCCCCGAAAGTTCGACGGCGATCCGCGGGCGGCAAAAGTAAGCTAGATCAGGGCCGCCGTGAACAAGATCGCCGATACAAAGGACGCCCCGGTTCGAACGTGGTTCCAATTCGTCCAATCCCTGAGATAGCGCGACCACACATTGGCGGCTTCCGGCGTGCATGTCTGCACCGCGGCAAGTGCATCGTTGAGGGGAACGTTGCAAACCATGGTCACCCCAGCGCAGCCCACGATATAGATCAGGCTGGCGATGAGGATGAGTTTCCCGCTCGATTGATCCCACCAGAAGTAGGAGCTCACAGCGAGCGCGAGGCACACCAGACCAGTGCCAAACAAAGCGAGCATAAATCCCGGATTGATCACAGTGATGTTGATCGAATTCATGGCCGCGATGCCTTCCGCCGGAGGAAGGCGGCCAAGGGCCGCCATCACGAAGGAAGAGAAGGCGAAGAAGACGCCGGCCACGAGGCCGCTGCCAATCGCGGCCGCGAACGTCAGGATGAACAGCAGACGATCAGCCATGATTTCCTCCTCTCACCAGAAGTGTGTTCCGGCCATCGAGCACGGTGGCGAACAGATAAAGGTTCAAATCGATATAGGCTAGGTACTTCCTGATGGAATGCTCGGCCCGGTAGTGAAAAAGCCGAAAAGCCGCCCCTTGAACAGGCCGGCCGGAAGCCCTAGTTTGGAGGTGTTGACACTCCCACGGGGAACCACCAACGATCTGATGCGGACGTGCCTGACAAAAGAGGACAAAACCCCTGAAAGCACCAGTGAAGAAGAACGCTGCGCCTAAGCGCACAGCGAAGCCTAGACCTGCGGCCAAGCGCAAAGCCGCCACGGCAACGAAAGCGGCAAAGCCATCCAAGACTGTAAAGCCCGGTCTTCTCAAAATTATTATAACCCAACTTGACGACGCCAAGGCCGAGGACGTTATTACCATCGATCTCGATGGCAAGACGGCCATCGCCGACGCCATGGTCGTGGCCTCGGGCCGCTCCAATCGCCATGTCGGCGCCATCGCCGACCAGTTGGTTGAAAAACTCAAAGCCGTAGGGTACCGGAATCTACGCGTTGAAGGCTTGCCGCAGGGCGATTGGGTGCTGGTCGATGCGGGCGATGTGGTGGTGCATATCTTCCGCCCGGAGGTGCGCAGCTTTTACAATCTCGAAAAACTATGGTCGGAACACGCGCCGCAAGAGCGCCTTGCGGTTTAAGCCATGAAACTCGCCGTCCTCGCGGTAGGCAAGCTCAAGGCGGGGCCTGAGAAACTATTGGCCGAGACCTACCGGATGCGCGCCGCGGGGCTTGGCCGCAAAGCCGGTATCACCGGGCTTAATGTCATCGAGGCAGTAGAATCGCAGAGCCGGACGGCCGTGGCGCGCATGACCGAGGAGGCGCTGTTCTTTACCCGCAAACTCACTCCAGGCTCCTTCACCGTGGTGCTCAATGAATCCGGAAAATCGCCCGGAAGCTCCGGTTTTGCCGATCTTCTGCGCCGCCATATCG
>JBOHKD010000077.1:0-6390 GCA_050728895.1 Aestuariivirga sp. | reverse complement strand
CTCAACATGAGCAGCGCAAGCCCCGGCATCATAGCCGGTGGCTGTAAAGGCGCCAACTGGACAAGCGCTCAGACAGGGTTTTTCAGCGCAAGTTTCGCAAGGGTGCGCGCCCGCACTGGCGGGCGGCAGGTCGAATGCCACGGAGAAGAGCAGGGCGGCGCGGTAGGCGTGCCACAGGCCATAGGTCGAATGAATGTTCAGGCCGAGCGGCGAGACATGTCCCGCACCGGCGCGCCGCGCCCAGGTCAGGAACGGCAGCGGTGGTTTGTCGAAGGGGAAGACGGCGTTGGCATCGAGATCGCGGGCCAGCACGCTGACGACGTCGCGCGTCCAGTCATCCAGAAGATCTTTCGATGGATTGCGCTCACGGGCGAAGCGGCGAAACATTTGGGGTCCGGCATTGCCGATGAGAATAACGAAGCGCGCGCCACGAGGCACCTTGTCTTCCTGCCGAGGCTCGAACCACCCCAAAGGTACGAAGGCTGCACGCGTGATCGTGGAAAGTACGGGATGTTCCATGATTGTGGGAACCTCGATTACACACCTCTCCCTCGGGAGAGGTCGACCGCCGATAGGCGGGCGGGCGAGGGGATCGTGTACATCATTACCGGCACCATGTCCCCTCAACCTCCCATCGCCTGTGGCGATGGGTCCCCCCTTCTCCCAAGGGAGAAGGGAAATTGGGACCATCAACCCCAGCGTGGATCGCCCGGTTCCATCGCCGAACGCGGCAATTTGATATCATGGCGGGCGCGGATTTCCCGGTCCATCTCGCGCGGTAAATAATCGGGATAATGGGTCGTCAGGATTTCCTGCTTGCGGGCTGCCGCGCGCTGCACGAGATCAGGCTTGCCAGCCTCGACCCATTCCTTGGGGCTCATCCGGTTGGCAATTTGTGGATAGACATATTCCTTTTGCATGAGCGACAGCGTCTGCCCGTGGCCGAGATAATGGCCGGGCCCATTGGTGCAGACATCGGCGATCACCTCGAAGGACAGCGTCTCGTCGTTGACTTCGATGCCGCGCACATTGCGGTTGATCGAGCCCAGCATGTCATTGTCGATCAGCAGGCTTTCGAGGCAGAAGCCGAGAAGCGAGGCGTGCATGCCGGCCGACTCATACATAAGATTGACGCCGGTCATCGCCGAGATGCCGGCGGTCACGCCTTTTTCATAACCAGCCTGCATGTCCGGCAGTTTGGAATCGCACATGCCGGCGGGGGAACCGACTGTCAGATTGTAGAAATGCCCCATCTGGGCGCAAGCCGAGGTGATCAGCGCCTGTTCACCTGAGCCTCCCGACATGGCGCCCGTCCGCAAATCCGAAACGAAGGGCCATGGTCCCCAAATGGCGATGGCGCCCGGCACGATACAATTGATGTAGACGAGACCGGCAAGACACTCGGCCACCGCCTGCGCCACGGTGCCAGCTAGTGCCGCTGGCGACGTAGCCCCCGCTTGCGCCGCCGACAACAGCAATACGGGCATGCCGCCGCGCGCCGCCGTTTCCAGACAGCGGCAGGCGTCTTCGGCGAATTTCATCGGCGGCACGACGAAGCAATTGGATTGCGACACGAAGGGGCGTTCGCGCCACTTGTCCTCGCCACCAGCGATAAGATGCAGAATTTGCAGGCACTCATCCACATGTTCGGCCGCCACCATGCTGGTGCCCACGTGTTTCTGCGTGCCGGCGAGGCAGGCATACATGGTGTTGATGTCGAGGTCGTGGCCCGTAATCATGTCGCGCGCCGTGATGGAGCGCTGGAAGAAATGGATGTGGTCGCAAGTATCGACGATGCGCGCGGCGTCATAAAGATCGGCGAGAAGCGATTCGCGATAAGAGCGCGTTTCGGGTTCGACGATGAAAACGGCCGCTCCCGCCGTTCCGAAATAAACCCGTTTGCCCGAGGGCTCCATGTCGTGCCTGGAATCGCGCCCGTGCAGCACGAAGTTTCTGGCGCAACCAGCCAGCGTATCCTCAACCAGCGAGCACGGGATGCACAGCCGGCCGTTTGGAGCAAGGAAACAGCCACGCGCCGTCATGGCTTCGATGCAGGTGGGAATCGCCTGGGCCAGCCCTATGGTTTCGAGCAATTTGAGAGCTATCTCATGGATGCGCTGCTGATCGAGGGGGGTGAGAGGTTTATACTGCCCGCCCTCAAGGCCAGGACGCACTGCCGCCTCGGCCATGGGAATGGGGCGCGAACGCAGCGCCTTGCGGGCTTCGCGCCCGCCCCGGCGGCGGGAGAGTTCTTCAACGGCGCTCATTCCGTATATTTGCCCGGCATTGCATCTTTTGCAAAGGCATAGACTTCGGGTAGAGTGATGAAAATAAATCACCCAAATTGATGCGAAGGGGTCAACTATCCGCTTAACCTACCGGAATTTATAGTGATAATATAATTCATCCAAATAGCAGGTGAACTATCTTGGCCAGACGTGAACTGCCGCCGTTGCGCGCGCTTACCGCTTTCGAGGCGGCCGCACGGCTCGGCAGTTTCAGGCTTGCCGCAGGCGAGCTTGGCGTCACCCGCTCCGCCGTCAGCCATCAGGTCAAATTGCTGGAGCAGCGGCTGGGCGTCCAGCTTTTCCGGCGCGATGCCAGGCGGGCTGAACTGACGCAAGCTGGCCATTCCTATTTCCCGCCGGTGCGCGAGGCGTTCGACCAGATCGAGGTCCAAACGCGTGCGCTCAGGCCCACTGCCACGGACAATGAGTTGACGGTGCAGGTTTATGTGACGGTGGCGCTCAAATGGCTGATCCCCAGGCTGCATGATTTCGAGCGCCGCTTTCCAGACATGATGGTCAGGCTGTCGACCTCGCATTTCGATTGGAACTTTGACGAAAAGAATGTCGATGTGGGCTTCATCCTGGCCCGCAACCGCTCGCCCGATCATTATTATCGTAGGCTGTTTCACTCAATGTTGACTCCGGTGTGCGCGCCGGAACTGTTACAGGGCCCCAATGCCCTCAAGACGCCAGAGGACCTGAAGAAGCACAATCTTCTCTATGTCTATACCGCCGAGGAAGACTGGCATCTGTGGCTCCAGGCGGCGGGCATCGATGGTGTGAAGCTTTTCGATCGCCTGGCGCTCGACAGTTACATTTTGGCGCAGGATGCGGCCATCGAAGGGCGCGGCGTCGTGATGACGATCGGCCCCTTCGTCACCGAAGAACTCAAGACGGGACGGCTGGTCGAGCCGTTTCCCCTTCGCGTGCCGCATCGTCACGACTGGTTCTTCGCCTGCAACACCGAACACCGCCTGAAACCCAAAATCAAGCGCTTCGAGGATTGGCTGGTGAAGCAGATCGCCGCCGATCCCTCGCTTGAACCCTATCGTGATAAAGGAAAGCTACCGTGACTGAACCCGACATCGGTTCATCGAGCCCGGAAACCTCCCGCCGCGGACGCCGCGACGGCACGCGGCGCGTAAGCCCCGTCAAGGGCTCGATCCCGCAATTGCCGCGCCGCAAGGTGGCACGTGCCTTCCCGCCGATGACCATTGTTTCCGCCGACGAGCTCGAATCCATCCATCGCGCCTCGCTCCAGGTTCTGTCCGAGATCGGCATGGATTTCACCCTCGCCGAAGCCCGCGATATCCTGAAAAAAGCCGGTGCAAAAATCGATGGCGAGCGTGTTCGTTTCGATCCGGCCATGGTCGAGGAATTGATCAAAACCGCGCCCTCGCAGTTCACCTTCCATGCGCGCAATTCTGAAAACACCACCGTCATCGGTGGCGGCAACATGGTCTTCGGCACCGTCGGTAGTCCGCCCAGTTGTCACGACATGGACGGCGGCCGGCGCACCGGCAACAACGAAGATTACCGCAAGTTTCTCAAACTCGCGCAATACTTCAACTGCATCGGCTTTATCTCCGGCTATCCGGTGGAGCCCATCGACATTCATCCTTCAATCCGTCACCTGGAAGCTCTGCGCGACATGGTGGTGCTGACCGACAAGCCGTTCCACGCCTATTCGCTGGGTGCCGAGCGTATCCTGGACGGTATCGAGATTGCCCGCATCGGGCGCGGCATTTCGCATGAACAGTTGGAGAAGGAACCCTCGCTCTACACCATCGTCAACACCAATTCGCCCCTGAAGCTCGACACGCTGATGCTGCGCGGCATCATTGAAATGTCGTCGCGCAACCAGATCGTCTGCGTTACTCCCTTCACGCTGGCGGGCGCGATGGCGCCGGTGACGGTGGCGGGGGCACTCGTCGAACAGAATGCCGAGGCGCTGGCGGGGCTCGTGTTCACGCAACTGGTTCGTAAAGGCGCGCCCTTCATCTATGGCGGCTTCACCTCGAACGTCGACATGAAATCGGGCGCACCCGCCTTCGGCACTCCGGAATACATGAAGGCCTGCATCGTCGGCGGGCAATTGGCGCGGCGCTATAATGTGCCGTATCGAACCTCCAACACCTGTGCCGCCAATGCCGTCGATGCCCAGGCTGCCTATGAGAGCGTATTCTCGCTTTGGGGCGTCACCATGGGGGGTGGCAATCTCATCATGCATGGCGCGGGCTGGCTGGAAGGCGGGCTTGTCGCCAGCTTTGAAAAATTTGTTCTCGATTGCGACTTGATCCAGATGGTGATGGAATTCCTCAAACCCCTTGAAACGACTGAGGATGCGCTGGGTGTGGCGGCTATCCACGAAGTGGGGCCGGGCGGGCACTTCTTCGGCGCCCAGCACACGTTGGCGCGCTATTCCGATGCTTTCTACGCGCCCATCATTTCCGACTGGCGCAACAACCAGCAATGGCTCGCCGCCGGAAAGCCGGAAGCCTGGCAAAGGGCCAATATCGTCTACAAGCAGGCGCTGGCGGAATACCAAGAGCCTCCGCTCGATCCGGCAAGACGCGAGGAACTGGACAGCTTCGTCGAACGCCGCAAGCGCGAGGGCGGAGCGCCTACGGATTTCTAACGGGCTGAACCGTGATAGAATTTGAGGAATTTTCGAAAGGAACACCATGACCGCCGTCGAACGCCGGGGCCGCAGGCAAAGTGCCGCCAATCTCCCCATCGCGCAATTGCCCTGGTCGCAGCCGCGTCTCACGCTTGAACCTTTGCGTATTCTTTCGGACGACCACATCGAAACCATCCATCGCCAGTCGTTGCGGGTACTGCAAGAGATCGGCATGCAAGTCCTCTATCCCGAAGCGCGCGAGATTTTGGCCAAGGCCGGAGCCAAGGTTGACGACGAGCGGGTAAGAATCGGCGGCGACATCATCGAGGAGGCCCTGAAGACTCCGCCTCCGGAGTTCACCTTTTATGCCCGCAACCCCGCCCACAACATCCAGATCGGCGGCAAGTGGATCGCCTTCTCGCCCGTCGGCGGCCCGCCCAATTGTTCCGATCTCGACCGTGGCCGGCGTCCGGGCACGCTCGAAGACAACGCGAATTTCCTGAAACTGAGCCAATTTTTCAATTGCATCCACACGGCGGGCGGCGGCTCGGTCGATGCGCTCGATTACCACGCCTCGATCCGCCATCTCCACATGATGCGCAACAAGGTGCATCTGTCCGACAAGGTGCCCTTTACCGTCTCGACGGGACGGGCGCGGCTTTTCGACAGTCTCGAGATCGCCCGCATGGCGCGCGGCATTTCGCCCGAGCAAATGCTGCGCGAGCCTACGGCCTATACGGTAATCAACACCAATTCACCCCTGAAGCTCGATAATCCCATGGCCATGGGCATTATCGAAATGGCTCGGCTCAATCAGATTTGCGTGGTGACTCCTTTCACGCTGCTCGGCGCCATGGCACCGGTCACACTTGCAGGCGCCCTGGTCGAACAGAATGCCGAGGCCCTTGCCGGTCTCGCCCTTTCGCAATTGTCCAATCCCGGAGCGCCCTTCGTCTATGGCGGCTTCACCTCGAATGTTGACATGAAGTCGGGAGCTCCCGCCTTCGGAACGCCGGAATATATGAAGGCATGCATCTGCGGCGGGCAATTGGCCAGGCGTTACAAGCTGCCTTACCGCACTTCGAGCACCAATGCAGCCAACAGCGTCGACGCCCAGGCAGCCTACGAAACGGTGTTTTCGTTGTGGGGCGCCATCCTGGGCGGCGGCAATCTGATCCAGCATGCGGCGGGGTGGCTGGAAGGAGGCCTTGTCGGATCCTTCGAAAAATTCGCCCTCGATGTCGATTTGCTGCAGATGGTCGAGGAGTTCCTAAAGCCGATCATCGTCGATGACGATACGATGGCGCTGGACGCCATGCTTGAGGTCGGCCCCGGCGGGCACTTCTTCGGCGCGAAACACACGCTTGAGCGCTATTCCACCGCCTTCTACCAGCCGTTGATTTCGGACTGGCGCACTTTCCCGCAATGGACAGATGCCGGCTCTCCGCGAACCGAGCAGAAGGCCAACGCCCTGTGGAAACA
>JBOHKD010000076.1:0-6403 GCA_050728895.1 Aestuariivirga sp. | reverse complement strand
GGTCGAAGATGGCCGCATGAAACGGCCGATAAATTTCGCGCGCGCGAGCCAGCTTGTCGACGGCGGAAAGATTGCTGTTGCCGGGAATTTGCGTCGTCTCGCTCACCTCCGGGATCGCGTCGGGCGAGTCCGGCGGCCGGTTGCAATCATAGGCAAGGCGCGAATAACGCTGCAGGATGAGCGGCGCGTCGATAAGCTTCGAGAGCAAGCGTGCCACCTGTTCCGCGCCAATGTCCCAGGCGATATGGCGCTGCAATTCCGCGGGCTCAAGACCCAGGCTGCCGAGGGATTTCGGCAGCCGGTTGGAGGCGTGCTCACAGATCAGTACATAAGGCGAACGCCCGCGCTCATTCACTTGAATGGCCGGACTTTCCTCTCCCGCGAGAAGGATACTCCTCAATGCAAACACTCCCTGCCCGCTGCTAGTGGCAATGATTTCAAATTGTTCATCGGCTGTCAAATTGGCGGCGCGAACGATGGGCTTTTGATTTTCGCCATTCGCCGCTATGACCGCTGCAAATGAGCGCCAGTGAAATCTTCGACTTTGTGATTGTCGGATCGGGCTCGGCCGGCTCGGTCCTCGCCCATCGCCTGTCGGAAGACGGGCGCAACACCGTACTGGTTCTCGAATTCGGCGGCAGCGATTGGGGGCCCTTCATCCAGATGCCGTCCGCCCTTTCCTACCCCATGAACATGAGCCTCTATAATTGGGGCTTTGAGACGGAACCCGAGCCCCATCTCGGCGGCAGGCGCCTGGCGACGCCTCGCGGCAAGGTGGTGGGTGGATCGTCCTCGATCAACGGCATGGTCTATGTGCGCGGCCACGCCAAAGACTTCGACACATGGGAAGAGTTGGGTGCCGAGGGCTGGGGCTTCCGCCATGTGCAGCCCTATTTTAAGCGCATGGAGCATTCCCACGGCGGCGAAGAGGGCTACCGTGGAACCTCGGGGCCGATGCATGTCAAACGTGGTTCGGGCCGCAATCCGCTGTATCGGGCGTTTATCGAAGCCGGCCGCCAGGCCGGATACCCGGTGACGCAGGATTATAACGGCCGCCAGCAGGAAGGCTTCGGCGCCATGGAAATGACGGTGCACCGGGGGTCGCGCTGGTCGGCCGCCAATGCCTATCTTCGCCCCGCCCTGAAGCGCGGCAATGTCAAACTCGTGACCTACGCCTTTGCACGGCGTATCCTGCTCGAAGGCAACCGCGCCACCGGCGTTGAATATGACATTGGCGGCGAAATCTTCACCGCCCGGGCGCGGCGCGAGGTGGTAATCGCCGCATCGAGCATCAATTCGCCCAAGCTACTCCAGCTCTCCGGTATCGGCGCGCCCGCGGCATTGACGGCTGCCGGAATCGAGGTAGCGCATGCGCTTCCCGGCGTGGGTGAAAATCTCCATGACCATCTGGAAATCTATTTCCAGCTGATGTCGAAGCAGCCGGTGACGCTCTATTCAAAACTCAATCTTTTCTCCAAGGGCCTGATTGGCCTCGAATGGCTGCTGTTCGGGACGGGATTGGGTGCAACCAACCATTTCGAATCCTGCGGTTTTATCAGGTCCAGGGCGGGAATCGAGTACCCCGATATCCAGTTTCATTTCCTTCCCGCCGCCATGCGCTATGACGGCAGGGCCGCCTTTCCGAGCCACGGCTTCCAGGCTCATGTGGGGCCCATGCGCACCAAATCGCGAGGCTACGTCCGTGTGCGGAGCAATAACCCGAAAGAAAACCCGAAGATCCTGTTCAACTATATGTCGCACGCGGACGACTGGCGGGAATTCCGCGCCTGCATCCGACTGACGCGCGAATTGTTCCGTCAGCCCGCCATGCAAAAATATGCCGGAGCCGAAATCCAGCCGGGCAAGGATGTCGAGTCCGATGAAGAGATAGACAGCTTCATCCGCCAGCACTCGGAGAGCGCCTTTCACCCGTGCGGGACGTGCAAGATGGGCCGGGCCTCGGACCCCATGGCCGTCGTCGACCATGAATGCAAAGTCATCGGCATCGAGGGTTTGCGCGTCGCCGACTCCTCGATCATGCCGCAGGTCACCAACGGTAATCTCAATGCCCCGACCTTGATGATCGGCGAAAAGGCCTCCGACCGTATCCTCGGCCGCGACCCTCTGCCGCCGTCGAACCAGGAGCCGTGGATCAATCCCCATTGGGAGACAAGCCAGAGGTAATTACTGCATCGCTTCCTGCAGAAAAATCTCCCGGAGTTTGCGCGTCACCGGCCCCGGTTGTCCGCCGCCAATGCGTTTGCCGTCGATCTCGGTGATGGGCAGCACAAAGTTGGAGGCGCTGGTGAGAAATGCTTCATCCGCCGCGTAAGCCTCTTCGACCGTGAACAGACGTTCCTCGATCTTAACGCCCTGTTCCTTCGCCAGCCGGAACAGCGAACGCCTTGTGCAGCCTGCGAGAATCCGGTTCGACAGGCCCCGCGTGATTACCTTGCCGCCTTTCACGATATAGGCATTGGACGACGTGCCTTCCGTCACATGGCCGTCTTCGACCATCCAGGCTTCGAAGGCGCCGGCCTCATGAGCCGCCTGCTTGCCGAGAACGGGCGCCAGCAGCATCACAGATTTGATGTCACGCCGGAGCCATCTGATGTCGGGCACGGTGATAACCTTGACGCCTGTCACCGCATGCGGATTGTCAATGAGCGAGCCGGTCTGGGTGAAAGCCACAAGCGTCGGTTTCGCGCCTTTGGGGAATTTGAAATCGCGGTCGGCGCTGCCACGGGTTATCTGCATGTAAACCATGCCTTCGGCGAGCGCGTTACGCTTCACCAGATTGAGATGCATGGTCTTGAGTTCTTCCTCGCTGCACGGCCAATCCATGTGGATTTCGCTTAGCGAGCGTTCAAGACGCTCCATATGCGCGTCATAGTCCACGAGCTTGCCCGCCACCACCGCGGTCACCTCGTAAATCCCGTCGGCGAACAGAAACCCGCGGTCGAAGATCGATATCTTCCCTTGTTCCTCGGGAAGATATTCACCGTTCACATAGACAATGCGGCCCATGGCTTGCTCCTCGATCCCGGCGCCCGCATCGTTAATCAGATTCCGCCTCGTAAATCCATGGGGGTTGTAGGGAGCCCTATCCGCCGTGCTAGGACACTTCCGGCATTTGTTGACAGAAGGAAATCATGGCTCTTGTATTTCCAGGGCGCGAAGCGGAAGCCCGCGCATTCCTTGACGCGAACCCAGCCATCCACAGCGTCCACGTCGTGTGGACCGACATGTGCGGCGTGGCGCGGGGAAAAATCCTGCGCCGCGAGGAAGTGAAGCCTGCATGGCGGGATGGCTGCTTCATGCCGATTTCGGCATTGGTCCTCGATATTACCGGCCAGGATGTGCCGGAAACCGGTCTCGTCTTCGACGAGGGCGACCGGGACTTACTGATGTGGCCGGTGCCTGGAAGTCTGGTGCCCATTCCGTGGACGGAGGAACCCGCCGCGCAATACCTGACATCGATTCGCGGCCTCGACGGAACTCCGCATTATTTCGATCCCCGCAACGTTCTGGAAAAGATCGCCGGCCGCTTCGCCCATGAGTTGCACATGACGCCGGTGGGCGCGGTTGAACTCGAATTCTATTTGATGGACGGCGCCTCCACCATGGCGGGCAAGCCCACGGCGCCCAAATCCCTGACCAATGAGTTCCGGCCGCAACATCATCAGCCCTATCATTTGCAGGACCTCGACGATTTCCGACCCTTCTTCAAGGAACTCTATGCTTGTTGCGAGGCGCAAGGCCTCCCCGCCCGGACGCTCATCTCGGAATATTCACCAGGCCAGATGGAGATCGTGCTGCGCCACCGGGCCGATGTTCTCAAAGCCTGCGATGAGGCAATCATGCTGAAGCGCCTCATCAAGGCTGTCGCCGAAAAGCACGGGCTGGCCGCAACCTTCATGGCAAAACCCTATTCGCAATGGTCGGGCTCGGGGATGCATGTGCATGTGAGTCTCGCCGATGCGGACGCACACAATCTTTTCGCCGCCGAAGACCCGCTGCAAAATGACCTTTTGCTGCATGCAGTGGGGGGTCTCAAGGCGGCGATGGCGGAGTCGATGCTGATCTTCGCGCCCAACGGCAATTCCTATCGCCGCTTCCGCCGCAATTCCTATGCGCCAGTCTCCGCCAATTGGGGCATCGACAACCGCACGGTTTCCTTGCGCATTCCCGCGGGCGCCGCCGAGGCTTGCCGCATCGAGCACCGGCCAGCGGGTGCCGACGCCAATCCCTATCTGGTCATGGCGGCCATTCTTGCCGGCATGCACCACGGCATTCTCGAAAAGGCCGATCCGGGGAAGCCTGTGACCGGCAACGGTTATGAAAAGCCCGCCGGATATATTCCCGGAAACTGGTTCGACGCCATTGATGCGTTCCGGCGTGCGTCCATTCTCAAGAAATATTTCGGCAAGGAATTTGTAGATACCTATTGTACGCTGAAGGAAGTCGAAGCCGACCGCTTCTACGCCGAGCCCACAGTGCGCGACTTCGAGTGGTATTTGCGAACCGTCTGACAGGTATCTTGATGATCGATCTCACAGCGCATTGGGCGGGAATCTTTTCCCTCATCATCTTCATCGCGGCCTATTTGCTTGTCGTTTTTGAGGAAACGACGGCGATGCGCAAATCGAAGCCGGTGTTGCTGGCAGCCGGGCTTATTTGGGTTCTGATCGGAATTGCATATGCGCAGGCCGGCCGCGCCGATGCCGCCCATGCTCAGGCTGTCGCCGTCATCGAGGACTATGCCGAGCTCTTTCTCTTCCTGCTTGTCGCCATTACCTATGTGAATACGCTGGAGGAGCGGCGCGTCTTCGAAGTGCTGCGGGCGAAGCTGGTCAATATGAATCTTTCCTACCGCCAGCTCTTCTGGCTCACCGGCGCTCTTGGATTCTTTCTCTCCGGCGTTCTCGACAATCTCACAACCGCTCTCATCATGGGTGCCGTTGTCATGGCCGTGGGATCGCATTCACCGCGCTTCGTGACCCTTGGCTGCATCTCGATCGTGGTGGCGGCCAATGCCGGGGGTGCCTTCTCACCTTTCGGCGACATCACCACATTGATGGTTTGGCAGAAGGGCAAGGTGGCCTTCTGGGAATTCTTCGATCTTTTCCTGCCGTCGGCGGTCAACTGGCTGGTACCGGCGGCACTCATGCATTTCGCCGTTCCGGCCACGCGACCCGATCCGCGCACCGACCGTATCGCCTTCAAGCCTGGCGCTTGGGGTGTGATCGTTATTTTCGCCGCCACCATCGTCACCGCCATCGCCTTCAAAAACTTCCTGCATCTGCCGCCGGCACTCGGCATGATGCTGGGCCTCGGTTACCTTCAACTATGGTCCTATGTCCTGCAGCGCCGCGGCCACCGGCGAAACGATCACGATATGGTGCTCGATTCCTTCGCGCAGATTCAGCGCGTCGAATGGGACACGCTGCTGTTTTTCTTCGGCATCATTTTCGCCGTCGGCGGCCTCGGTGTGCTGGGCTATCTGGCGCTGGCTTCGGAAGCGCTTTACGGGGGGCTCGGCCCGACATCGGCAAACATCATCATCGGCGCGCTCTCGGCCATTGTCGACAATATCCCGCTGATGTTCGCCGTCCTGACCATGGACCCCCAGATGTCCCACGGCCAGTGGCTGCTGATCACCCTTACCTGCGGCGTCGGCGGCTCGATATTATCGATCGGTTCGGCGGCGGGCGTCGCTCTGATGGGACAGGCGAAAGGTGCTTATACATTCTCGGGCCATCTGAAGTGGTCCTGGGCTATCGCTCTGGGTTACGTGGCGAGCATCCTCGCCCATATGTTTATCAATGCTGGTTTGTTCTGATGCGCAGCGCCAGGGCGATACACATTGTCGGCTGCCATGCCGAGGGCGAGGTAGGCGATGTCATCGTGGATGGCGTGGCGCCACCGCCCGGCGACACCGTCTGGGAGCAATCCCGCTTTATCGCGGCCGACGGCAAGCTCCGGGCTTTCATTCTCAACGAACCGCGGGGCGGGGTGTTTCGCCATGTGAACCTGCTGGTGCCTCCGAAGAATCCCAAGGCGCAGATGGGCTTCATCATCATGGAACCCGAGGATACGCCGCCCATGTCGGGATCGAATTGTATCTGCGTGGCAACCGTGCTGCTGGACACCGGCATCCTGCCAATGACCGAGCCCGAGACCCGCCTCATCCTCGAAGCACCCGCCGGACTGGTGGAGATCAAGGCGCAATGCCACGATGGCAAGGCGGAACGCATTACACTTCGCAATGTGCCGTCATTCGCCGACAGGATCGCGGCGAAGCTTGAGGTCGAAGGCTTCGGCACATTGACCATCGACACGGCTTTCGGCGGCGACAGTTTCGTGCTGGTTGATGGAAAGCCGCTGGGCTTTGCCATAACAC
>JBOHKD010000075.1:0-6499 GCA_050728895.1 Aestuariivirga sp. | reverse complement strand
ACGCCGCTTTTCCGCAAGGCCGCCAGACAATCATCGCCCGAAGCGGACGGGGACTCATCTTGGCGCAGCGGTTTGCCGGGGTCTTTTTGCGGACGAATAACGGTTGCAATTTGCGTCTTCGGCTTCTCCCTGGGCAGCGGATTTTCCGTGGCAGGCACTTTTGTTTTGTTGGTGAGCGACGGCGGTTTGGACCTTGGGACCGGCACGATGGGTTTGGCTTTTTCCGAACTCAAGGTCAATTTCTCCGCAGATTTTACGGCATTAACGGCGGGCGCTTTCTTTGCGGACGCCGCGCGGCATTTAAGTTTGAATGCATGGCAGAAATTACGTCTGGTCTGCTCGAAATCGCGCTTCAGCGGCGCCAAATCGCCTTGCGCTCCACGCATTGGCGAAACCGACAAAATCAGTGTTATCAGAAACAGCACCGGAAGCCGCATGGAAATGAAACTCCTTCGGCGTGGATTGGTTCCCTAAGAACAACTAGCGCGCGCTGCAAGATTTGCAAGCGGAACGGGAAACGGGCATGCAATGTTCCGTCGGTATCTTGAGTTCTATATCATGCGCTTGCCATTCACGCCGCTTGTCGAAAAGCTTCCCTCCACCGTCCCCTTTGTCGGGCCCGAGACCATGGAACGGCACACCGGCCGGCGCTTCCTGGCGCGCATCGGCGCCAATGAAAATGGCTTTGGACCTTCGCCCAAAGCGATTGCGGCAATGTGCGCTGGCGCGCATGAGGTCTGGCAATATGGCGATCCGGAAATTCACGATTTGAAACAGGCTTTGGCGGATCATCATCATGTCGCGCCGGAAAGCATTGCCGTGGGCGAGGGCATCGATGGATTGTTCGGTCTCGCGGTCCGTTTGTTCGTCGAGCCGGGGGTTACGGTTGCCACTTCGCAAGGCGCCTATCCCACCTTCAATTTTCATGTGCGGGGATTCGGCGGCAGATTGGCGATGACGCCCTATGTGGATGATCGCGAAGACCCCGATGCACTGCTGGCTCTGGCGCGGAAAGAAAAAGCCCGGCTCATCTATTTCGCCAATCCCGATAATCCGATGGGAAGCTGGTGGGGGTCTGCGGATGTTTCGGCGATGATCGCCAGATTGCCATCGGAGGCCCTCCTGATGCTCGATGAAGCCTATGGCGAGTTCGCACCGCCGGGCACGTTGCCGCCATTCGATGTGGAAAACCCCCAAGTGCTGCGCTTCCGGACATTCTCCAAGGCTTATGGCATGGCGGGGCTTCGGGTCGGCTATGCGATCGGGCATCGCGAGCTAGTCAAGGCCTTCGACAAGGTGCGCAATCATTTCGGCGTCACGCGCCTGGGTCAGCAGGCGGCGATTGCCGCCCTGGGCGACCCGGAGCATCTTCGCCATGTCATCGATCAGGTCGCGGCGGCGCGGCAGGAAATTACCCGGATCGCCACGGGGAACGGATTGACCGCACTTCTCTCCGCCAGCAATTTCGTCAGCATCGATTGTGGCCATGACGGCGAATATGCCAAGCGGGTACTCGACGCCCTCTTGGCGCGGGGCGTGTTCGTGCGCATGCCAGGTGTTGCGCCCCTCAACCGCTGCATCCGCGTGAGCGCGGGTCCGAAGGCCGATCTCGACGTCTTTGAGAAAGAACTGCCGGCGGCGCTCAAGGCCGCCGGCTAACTTGCCGTCAAAATTCAGTTCGCCTGCTTGATCAAATCGTCGAGATCGAGCCTGCGGGTGAACATCGCAAGGCTGCCGTCGGCATGGCGCGGCCACTCCGATTGCGGGCGGTCCCAATAGAGTTCAATGCCGTTCTGGTCGGGATCGCGCAGGTAAAGGGCTTCCGAAACACCATGATCGGAAGCGCCATCGAGGGGAATGTTGTGCGCGCCAAGCCGCTGCAAGGCGCCGGCCAGATCGGCGCGGGTCGGATAGAGGATTGCGGCATGAAACAGGCCGGTGGTTCCCGGTGCTGGCGGCGCTCCGCCCTCGCTCTCCCAAGTGTTGAGGCCGATATGATGGTGATAACCGCCGGCCGAAATGAAGGCCGCCTGGTGGCCGTAACGCTGGATCAGTTCGAAACCGAGCACTCCGCAGTAAAAAGCGAGAGAGCGCTCGAGATTGGATACCTTTAGGTGCACATGGCCGATGCGGGTGCCCGGAGCGATAGGTTTTGCAGCCGAGGTCATGGAATCTCCATTTAGTAATAAGTCCAGTTACTATTATAGGAACGGCAAGGCGAATTAACAAGTCCTCCAGGGTAATCATCGGTGGCCTTGAGTTTGTGTGCGATATCGCGGAAATGAAAGTGGATTGCCAAGGGAGCCAAGGTCATGAGCGCCACGGACCTGCCGAAAAACCTGACCGTGGTGAGCCACCCGCTGGTCGCTCACAAGCTGACGCTGATGCGCGACAAGAAAACTCCCTCGGCGGTTTTCCGCCAGCTTTTGCACGAGATCAGCTTGCTGCTCGCCTATGAGGTAGCGCGCGATCTGCCGATGACCACGCGGACGATCGAAACGCCGCTCGCTGAAATGGAAGCGCCCATTCTCAAGGGCAAGAAACTGGTAATCGTGTCGATCCTCAGGGCCGGCAACGGCTTGCTAGAAGGCATGCTGGATTTGATGCCATCGGCGCGCGTCGGCCACATCGGCCTCTACCGCGATCCCAAGACGCTGCAGCCGGTTGAGTATTACATGAAGGTGCCCGACGATATTGCCGAACGCCGGGTGATCGTCGTCGATCCGATGCTGGCCACGGGCAATTCGGTTGCCGCCGCCGTCAAGCGCCTCAAACAGAAGGGCGCCAAGGAAATTCGCTTTGTCTGCCTCCTGTCGGCGCCCGAAGGCATCCGCCACATGGCGGCGGAACATCCGGATGTGCCGATCTATACCGCCGCTATCGATTCGCATCTGAACGATCATGGCTATATCGTTCCGGGACTTGGCGATGCCGGCGACCGCATGTTCGGGACCAAATAGCGTCCGCGCGCGCTTGCTTAACGGGGCGTTAGTCATGCGGGGCATTTGGGGTTTTCCGGCAACCTCTTGCAAACCATGTTGCTCCTAACATGGCAATCGGGATCAAGGGGAGCTTTGCGAACACATGACCGCCGAAGGGTTAAAGCCCGTGCGCAAGCATTTGTCGCTGCTCGGGCCCGATGGCCGCCGCCCGCGGCTGCTTTTGGCGGAAGATTCCGATCCGGTGCGCATGGTGACAGCAGCCATGCTCAAGGCCATGGGTTGCGATGTGGAGGCGGTAATTCATGGCGAGGAAGCCGTGACTTCCGCCAGCGCCAATTCCTTCGATGTTATCGTGCTCGATATCGAAATGCCCGTTATGGACGGAATTACCGCGGCGCGCTCGATCCGCAAGCTTGGCGGTGGGGTGAACCTCACACCGATCATGGCGCTCTCGGCCTTTCTTGCCGATGCCATGCAAAGTGCTAGCTGGAGCGATACTTTCGATATCGCCCTGCCGAAGCCCGCCAACCGCAACGAACTTCATGCCGCGGTGCGGGCGGCGCTGGATTGCCGGTAGAGAACGAGGAGTTTAGCGATTGGATGATGGCTGGGGAGCGGACAATTGCGTCTCGAGCGCTGTCAGCATATGCAGGAATTCGTTCAATTCCGGGCTGAGGCGCTGGCGGCTTGTCTTGGACTGTTCTTTCGAGGCGCTGTTCATGGCTTTGATCCTACCGAATTCAAACTAAGAAACTCCTAAGCCCCGCGCCCTGAACCGGCGCCGAGCGTGCCATTCACCTGCTATTCATTTCCGGAACCCTCTACACAAACTTGTGATAAAAGCCGCTCCCTCGCTTGAGTCATAAGACGGGGTTTCACAAAGCGCGGAGGATGAGACCAATGGCAGCCGAAAGATTGTTCAAGATTTTGAGTGCGGGCGTTCTGGTTCTGGGACTGGGAACGACATTGGCCTTTGCCAGCGCCGACGATGCGATCAAGGGGCGGCAAGCCTGCATGAAAGGCCATGGCAAGATGATGGGCGAGCTTGCGGCCATATTCAAAGGCGAAAAGCCCTATGATGCGGCGGCGGTCCAGGCCTCTCTCGCGGCCAATGATGCGGCCTGCGCCGATTGGGACAAGTGGTGGGGAGAAGACTCCAAGAAGGGCGAAACAGCGGAAACCTGGGCGAAGCCCGAAATCTGGTCGGACCCCGCCGGCTTCAAGGCGGCTGGTGAAAACTTCTATGCCAAATACGTGGCCTTCAAGGCCACGACGGATGAGGCAAGTTTCAAGGCCGCCTTCCCGGAGCTCGGCAATGGCTGCAAGGGATGCCATGATAAGTTCCGCCGCCCGAAGGAATAGGCAATTCTGAAAGTTAAAGCCAAGCGCGCGCTCAAGGCCTTGGCACTGTTTGCGGTGCTGGGGTTTGGGGCTTTCTGGCTATTGAGCGCGCCCCGTCCTCTCACCCAAGCGGCCTTGCCACGGCACACGGCCGATGCCGCCAATGGCCAAAGGCTGTTCCACGCCGGCGGCTGCCTTGCCTGCCACAAACCGGGACCGGACCTTAAAGATGCCGATGCCTCGCTGCCCTCGGGCGGGGCTCCCTTTAAAACTCCCATCGGCATTTTCTATCCGCCGAATCTTACACCCGATCCGAAAACCGGCATCGGAGCGTGGAGCGATCTTGATTTCGTCAATGCTGTGCAGCGCGGCATTGGACGCGACGGCCGGCATCTCATTCCGGCTTTCCCCTATACTTCCTATGCCGCCATGCGCACCGAAGACGTGCTCGACATCAGAGCCTATCTCGCGTCGCTGGCGCCCGTGGTTTCGCCCGCCCGCGATGCCGATATCCCCGCACCCTTCATCCTGCGCCGTGGCATCGGCCTGTGGAAATGGCTCGGGCTTGACACCACGCAATGGCAGCCGGACTCTTCGCAAACCGAAAGCTGGAATCGCGGTTCCTATCTGGTGAACGGCCCCGGCCACTGCGCCGAATGCCATACGCCGCGTAACTTGCTTATGGTGCGCGACGGCAGCAGGAAATTCGCCGGTGGGCCGCATCCGGAAGGAGTAGGCAAGGTTTCCTCGCTCCGCGCCCTTGCCGATCGCGGCCGCTACAAGGATGCAAAAGAGTTGGCGGAGGCCCTGCAATTCGGCGAGACGCTGGGCTACGACAAGCTTTCGTCGGGCGGCATGGGCGCGGTGCAGATCAATTTGTCGAAACTGCCGGCGGAGGATGTAGCGGCCATCGCCGAGTTTCTGATGAGTCTCAAGTAAGCCTGCTGGCAGTAAGCCAATGGCGAATGGCACCTGCGGTTTCTTCCGGGGCTTCAAGAGGCGGGAAGTGCCCGCAGTCCGGTATCTCGACATAACGTGCGCCGGAGATCGCCATGGAGAGGACGAGGCCATCGCTCGCCGGGACGAACTGGTCATGGGCGCCCCAGAGCATGAGCGCGGGGCAAGCAATTGAGGAAAGCCGTGGCCTGAGATCGGAGCGTTTGGCCATGGCGTCTGACTGCCGTGCCATCCGTTCGGTGCCTTGGCGCCGCGCCATAGCAATGAAGGCATCGCGTGTCGCGGGGCCATGGGGGCCCGGCAGATGCGAAACGATGGCCGCCATATCGGCAACGACCTCCTCCATTTCCCCGCCACGCAGGCGTTCCGACCGGCGCAACCCCGCGGCGGGATCGGGCGGTGGACCTGGTGTCGATCCGATGACGATGAGGCCGGTGATACGTTCGGGTGCGGCCAGCGTCAGTTCCAGAGCGACACGGCCACCGAATGATGTGCCGAGTACAACAAAACTTTTAGGTGCTTCAGCGAGAATCTGTTCGACGCAGCCCACAAATGTTTCACGGTCTGCGATTATCGTCTGTAGACTGATTATACTGTCAAGCGTCGGCACGATCCCGCTATAGAGTCGCGCGTCGCAGCCGAAAGCGGGGATCATTACAAGGTGGCGCATTTAACTTTCAGATGAAATCATTGGCGGCAGACGGCCGTACCGGCTCTCGAAGCAGTCCTTATATGCGTGAACAGCATTTTCGTGCACTCATTGATGCTGCCAGTTCAGATGAAGTCACGACACTTCTTGCAAATCGCGAGCAGCAACCAGCTACTCGAACAAATCAGAATGCGTTCCCGTTCGGTGCAAGGCAACAACCTCGGGATTATCAAGATCGTATATGAGTAACCAATCTGGCTCGACGTGGCATTCCCAGAATCCTTTCCATTCCCCTGCGAGCAAGTGAGGGCGATTGCGGGCAGGAAGAGGTTTATTGTTCATAAGAAGCGAGAGTACGGCATTCAGCTTCGAAGCTGGCGCACCACGCTTCATCATGCGCTTATAGTCTTTCTTGAAAGCCGTGCCGTATTCAATGCGCCGCATAGATTAGCGCTTTGACGGTGTGCCGAGTGACGCGGCGAGATCCGCAATCGTATCCACTTTCGCATATGCCTTACGCTTTGCGAGCTTGCGGGCATCACGAAGAATTTTTGCTGTTTTTGCATTCGGTACATGCAGGGAGAGCGGAATACCTCCTGTTTCAACTACT
>JBOHKD010000074.1:0-6527 GCA_050728895.1 Aestuariivirga sp. | reverse complement strand
GGTCTGCACGCATACGGCGGCTCCCGAAAGCTTGAGCGCCGAATCGACGCCCATTGAGCTTCGCACCATGAAGCCCGCTCCGTCATAATACATGACACCGGCGAACTTGAGGCCGAGCGAGGTATCGCGGGTCATCGTCCAGGTCGTGTTGCGCGACAGGATGTCGATTTCACCGGACTGAAGCGCGGTGAAACGTTCCTTGGCGGTGAGCGGCGTGAATTTCACTTTCTGCGGATCGTTGAAGATGGCGGCGGCAACGGCACGGCAAAAATCGACATCCATGCCGGTCCAGTTGTTCTGTTCATCCGGGAACCCGAACCCGATCAGGCTGGTGTTCACGCCGCACTGCACGAAGCCCTTGGCCTTGACGTCATCAAGGGTTCCGGCCATGGCGGCCGTGGCGGCAACGGCGCTTAGCGAGGCGCCGAGAATCCACAAAAGAATTTTGCGTTTCATTACTCTTTTTCCTTCTCACTTATGCAGGACCGGGTGACTGGAAGTTGCAACGGCGCTTTGGCCACGAGCCGCTTTGCGCATGTCGAATGCTCCAATATGCCGGCCGCTGATTACGTTGGTTCGCTCTAATGGGAGTGGTTCTTTTTCCACCACCCATCTAAGGCGTTAGACAAGCCGGAAACGGTTTGC
Organism: Aestuariivirga sp.; assembly: GCA_050728895.1. Classification (GTDB taxonomy): domain Bacteria; phylum Pseudomonadota; class Alphaproteobacteria; order Rhizobiales; family Aestuariivirgaceae; genus Aestuariivirga. The sequence continues at coordinate 5,882 of JBOHKD010000074.1, read as the reverse complement.
AGGTCAAGAAGAAAGCATTCGGCGCAGTGCCGGGATCAGGGCTTCCACCGATGAAAACGGCGGTGCCTCCGGCTTCACCGGCCGTGCCACCATGATCACGGGAATTTTTCTTTCACGGGCGGCAAGGAGCTTGGCGCGAGTGTCCTCGCCGCCGGCATTTTTGCTGACCAGATGGGTGATGCGATACCGGTCGATCAGGCCAAGTTCGTGATCGAGGGAGAACGGCGGCCGCTCAAGCAGGAGAGTCCAGCGCGGCGGTATGATTTCTACCGGCGGCTCGATCATGCGCGCCACGCCTTCGAGATCGGGCCTCGCGAAAAAAGCCGCGATCTCCTTGCGGCCTATGGTGACGAAGGCGCGCGCGCCACCGGGGAGCGCGGCCACGGCATCCGCGATACTTGCAACATGTATCCAGCAATCCGAAATCGCGGGCTGCCACGGCGCTCGCTCCAGCCGCAAATAGGGAACGCCCATGGCTTGCGCCGCCCAATGCGCATGGCGCGACATTTGCGCGGCGTAAGGGTGGGTGGCGTCGAGAATGGCGCGAATGTCCTCGCGCTTCACATAGTCCGCAAGTCCGCCTTCGCCGCCGAAGCCGCCGCGCCGCACTTCCCCCGCTGGCAAACGGGGAGATAAGGTCACGCCGGCCAGCGACGTCACGGCATGAAAGCCTTCATCGATCAGCGCCCCGGCGAGGCCGCGCGCTTCGCCGGTTCCGCCGAGAATAAGAATGCGTTCACCTGCCATGGCCGATTATATTACCTTGGCGTGAGACGATCATCACGTCCGCCACAATCGGAGCGGAACGCAAAACATGCCGGACATGGACGAGTGCCGCAGCAGCGACACGATTGGCGAGCCCCAGCCCTTCGGCCATCTCCAGCACTTGCTGCGCTGTATTCGCGGCCAGCACCTTTTCACGCGAAAGCTCCGGCGCGATTGCCGCCAGCCAATCGAGATCGACCTGGCTTCGCCCCGAGTGCAGATCGAGCGCGCCTTGCGCGAGCTTGACGATTTTGCCGAAGCCGCCGCCGATGGTGAGCCGCGCCACCGGATGATCGCGGAGATATTTGAGCAGCCCGCCCGCGAAATCGCCCATGTCCAGCATGGCCTCGAGCGGCAGGAGGTAATGCGCCCGCACCGCATCTTCCGAAGTGGAGCCGGTTGAACCGGCGACATGGGCAAGTCCCATGGCGCGCGCCACATCGACGCCGCTGTGGATCGAAGCGATCCATGCCGCGCAGGAAAAGGGATGCACAATTCCCGTGGTGCCAAGGATCGAAAGACCGCCGACGATGCCGAGGCGCGGGTTCCATGTCTTTTTCGCCAAGGCTTCGCCGTCGGGAATCGAGATCTCGATTTCGACATCGCGCCCGCCCAGCTCGGCGATCACTTGCCGCATCATGGCGCGTGGCGCCGGATTGATGGCGCATTCCCCTGGTGGAATGGGCAGGCCGTGGCGTGTGACTGTCCCAACACCTGCTCCCGCTTTGAACGTGATCCCCTCGCCTTTTACGCGTACCGTGGCGATAACAAGACAACCATGCGTGACATCCGGGTCATCGCCCGCATCCTTGATAATTCCAGCTTGCGCCCAGCCCGCGCCCAAGCCTTCCAGCGCCAGCGGAAAGGCCGGTGTTTCGCCCTTCGGCAGGGTGATTGTCACGGGATCGGGGAAATGTCCGGTTTGCAATGCCGCAAACGCCGCCTTTGCTGCCGCCGTTGCACATGCGCCCGTGGTCCAACCGCGCCTTAATTCGCTCTTGGGCTTCTCTTGCCGCATATCCCGATTGTATAAGGGGCCCATGAGCGGCAAACCAACAAAAACAATGGCACAATTGGTGGAAGCGGTGGCAAGCCTCGGAGGTTTCGCGCGGCTTGACCGGGAAGCCTTTCCGGTTTTCGAAAAGGGCTGGGTCTGGCTGGTGGGGGCGGGGCCGGGAGCGCCGGGGCTCATGTCTCTGCTTTGCTACCACGCCATGCAAAATTGCGACGTGGCGGTCTACGATGCGCTGGTCAATCCCGATATCCTGCGATGGCTCCGGGTTGGCGCCGAACGGGAATATGCGGGAAAGCGCGGCGGCAAGCCTTCTCCCATCCAGCGCGATATCTCCATTCGCCTCGTCGAGCTGGCGCAAGCAGGAAAGCGCGTGTTGCGCCTCAAGGGCGGCGATCCCTTTATGTTCGGCAGGGGTGGCGAGGAATGCCAGCATTTGGCGAGTGCCGGGGTTCCCTTTCGCATCGTGCCCGGCATCACTTCGGGCGTCGCCGGTCTTGCCTATGCCGGAATGCCGGCAACGCACCGCGACACCAACCATTCCATAATCTTTCTCACCGGCCACGACGCTACCGGCCTGATGCCAGCCAATGTGAACTGGCAGGCAGTTGCCAAGGCCTCGCCGGTCATCGTCATGTATATGGCGGTGAAGAATCTCGGTGACATCGCGGCGGCCCTCGCAGCGGGCGGCAGGCCTTCGGACGATCCCGTGACCATCATCTCCAACGCCTCCCTGCCACACCAACAGGTCCGTGCCACAACGCTCGGCGCGGCGGGTGATTTCGTGCGCGACAACGATCCGCCGACGCCGGCCATCGTCGTAGTGGGCCACGCCTCCGATTGGCGGGACATGCTGGACTGGTACAAGCCCGCCCTACGGGAGAACAAGCTTGGCTAAAGCCATCGTCGTCGCGGCTCCCTGCTCCGGCAGCGGCAAGACCCTTGTGACCCTGGGGCTGCTGCGCGCCTTTCGCGATCGGGGCCTCAAAGTTGCCTCCGCCAAGGTGGGTCCCGATTATATCGACCCTCGCTTCCATGAGGCGGCAACGGGAAGGCCCTGCTTCAACCTCGATCCATGGGCAATGGACCAAGGCGTCATTGCCGGACTCATGACCGAGCTTTCGCGGGATGCGGATTTGGTGATCATCGAGGGCGTCATGGGCCTGTTCGATGGTCCCCAGGGCGCCAAGGGCTCGACAGCCGATCTGGCCCAGATGCTAAGGCTTCCCGTGCTGCTGACGGTCGATGCCCGGCACCAGTCACAATCGATTGCCGCGTTGGTACATGGTTTCACGACTTACCGGCCGGGCCTGGAGATCGCCGGGGTTATCCTGAACCGGGTCGCCAGTGATCGGCATGAGGCGATCCTGCGGCAGGCGCTCGGAGGTTCCGTTGTTGGAGTTATTAGGCAGAACGACTCGCTGATTCTACCTTCACGCCATTTGGGATTGGTACAGGCGGAAGAAAATCAAGAGCTTGAACGATTCATTGCATGCGCTGCTTCAGCCGTTGCACGTGAAACAAATCTTAACGATTTATTAACCATTGCTTCGCAAATCTCTGGCGAATCAGTGATTCGCTTAGGCTTGCCGCCGCTCGGTCAAACCATTGCGGTGGCGCGCGACAAGGCGTTTTCCTTCGCCTATCCCCATCTCCTGCACCACTGGCGGCAGCAGGGCGCACAAGTGATCCCTTTCTCACCGCTGGCCGATGAAACGCCCGATAGCAGCGCCGATGCCGTTTTTCTGCCCGGCGGTTATCCCGAACTCCATACGGACAAGATTGCGGGCAACCGCGTCTTTCTGGAAGGCATCCGGGCGGCCAAAGGCCTCGTCTACGGCGAGTGCGGCGGCTTCATGGTGCTGGGCGATGGTCTCATCGATGCGCAAGGCAAGCATCACCGGATGGCGGGCCTCCTGCCCGTCACTACCAGCTTCGCGTCCCCCCGCTTGCACCTCGGATACCGGCAACTCACCCCACTCGCCAAGGAGCCGTGGAGAAAACCGCTGCGCGGCCATGAATTTCACTATTCAACCATCGCGGCCGAAGGCAAGGCTGACCGGCTCTTCAGCGCCACCGACGCGGCGGGGAATGAACTGCCGCCCATGGGACTGCGCCGTGGCTCCGTCATGGGCTCCTACGCCCATATCATCAGTGAGGCCCCATGAGTGCCAAGGCCATCATGCTGATGGGAACCGGCTCCGATGTCGGCAAGTCGCTGATAACAGCCGGTCTCTGCCGCGCCTTCGCCAATCGCGGCCTGAAGGTCAGGCCCTTCAAGCCCCAGAACATGTCCAACAACGCTGCGGTTACGAGCGATGGCGGCGAGATCGGCCGGGCGCAGGCGTTGCAGGCCCGCGCCGCCCGGATAGACCCCTCCGTCCACATGAACCCCATCCTGCTCAAGCCCGAAACCGCGACCGGCGCCCAGGTGATCGTCCAGGGGCAACGCCAGAAGACCATGAAAGCACGGGATTATTTCAAGGAGCGCCCGCGCTTTATGCCCGCTATCATCGAGAGCTTCCGCCACCTCTCCAAGGATGCCGATCTGCTCATCGTCGAGGGTGCGGGAAGCCCCGGCGAGATCAATCTCCGGGATGGCGATCTTGCCAATATGGGCTTCGCCGCCGCTGTCGATATACCGGCACTTCTCATCGCCGACATCCACCGGGGCGGGGTTATTGCGGCAATCGCCGGCACCTTCCAGATTTTGCCGGTGGGGGATCGAAATCGCCTAAAGGGATTCATTATCAACAAGTTCCATGGCGATGCGGAACTCTTCTCTGAGGGACGCCAGTTTCTTGAGACCGAAACCGGCACGCCATGCCTGGGCATCGTGCCGCATCTACCGGAAGCAGTGAACCTCCCCGCCGAAGATGCAGTTGCTTTGGAGGAAACCATCGCAACTCATTCTGGAGATTACCGAATAGCTGTCTTGCGCCTGCCCCGCATCGCCAATTTCGACGATCTCGACCCGCTGCGGATGGAGCCCGGTGTCACTTTGCGCTTCGTGCAACCCGGCGAATCAATCCCCGCCGATACAGGCCTCGTCATCATCCCCGGTTCGAAATCGACCATGGCCGACCTCGCGGCGCTCCGGCACGAGGGCTGGGACATTGACATTGCCGCGCACATACGGCGTGGTGGTCATGTGCTTGGCCTGTGTGGCGGCTATCAGATGCTGGGCCGACTCATTGACGACCCGCAAGGTCTCGAAGGCTCTCCCGGCACCGTTGCGGGCCTGGCGCATTTGGATGTAAAAACCACGCTTTTGGATGCCAAAACCTTGACAAAAGTAGCCGCTACCCATGTGCCAACGGGCACGCCCTTGACGGGCTATGAAATTCACTTGGGCCAAACTTCCGGCCCCGATTGCGCCCGGCCATTCGCACGGATCGGCGACAGGCCCGATGGCGCCGCCAGCGCCGATGGCCGGGTCATAGGTACATATGTGCATGGCTGTTTCGGCGATGACGGCTTTCGCCACGCCTTTCTCGCTAACCTCGGTGCGTCGAGCGAGCTTCGTTACGAGCAACGGATCGAGCAGAGCCTCGAAGCCTTGGCCTCCCATCTGGAACGCCATCTCGATCTCAATCGCATATTGGCATTGGCCTCCTTTCCCGTCATGCCCGCACTTGTTGCGGGCATCTCTCGACGATTGGAGAAGATGGCCGTGACAACCCCCGGATCAAGTCCGGGGGCGGCCATGACGAAAAGAGGGAAGCGTTAGATGTGGCCCATGGCGGTATTTGGTTCCGCGGTCATGGCGCTCCTCATCGAGCGCCAGACGGGCTATCCAAAAAAACTTCATGAGATTATCGGCCATCCGGTCGAATGGATCGGAGCACTTGTAAAGAGACTCGAAGCAGCGCTGAACGATCCGAAGGCTGATGCCCTTGAAGGCAGGTTGCGGGGGCTCGCGGCACTGGCTCTCTTGCTGCTTGTCGCATTCCTTCCGTCGTGGCTGATTGCCAGAACCTTGGCCGATTCCAGTCTGGGCTGGATCGTGGAGATTCTCATCGCCACGGCTTTCATCGCCCACCATTCCCTGCGCGAGCATGTGGAAGCGGTTTACCAGTGTCTCGGCGCATCGGATGAAGAGGGC
>JBOHKD010000073.1:0-6548 GCA_050728895.1 Aestuariivirga sp. | reverse complement strand
GAAGCTCCGGTTTTGCCGATCTTCTGCGCCGCCATATCGACGGGGGAACCGCCGATCTTGCCTTTTTGATTGGCGGGCCCGACGGCCATGCGCCATCGATACGGAAAGAAGCGGGTTTTCTCCTTTCGCTCGGGCCCATGACCTGGCCCCACCGGCTGGTTCGCGTCATGTTGTTTGAACAAATTTACCGGGCGGTGACGATTATGGTTAAGCACCCATACCATCGGCCTTAAGCCCCACAAACTTTGGGCCGCAATTCGACCATTGAGGGCCCTTAGGCTTGCACGTTTGATGACCCATGCTCCCCGTTCCATGTTGGCTCTCCTTGCCGCGCTGTTCCTGCTTGCGGTTTCTGGCGCGCGTGCCGAGTCCGTGGCAATGCCGATCCGGCAATGGGCATCGGCCATCTTCCGTCATGCAGTGGCGACACTCCGGGCCGACAGCGATCCGGCGCAGGCCTTGCGTGGTGCGATCCACCGCCTGAAAGTCATGCATCACAGGCCCGCTTGCCCGCAACGAAATTCCGGCCTTCGTAACAGCACTGTATAACTACAGGGGCGACCCCACCACGATTGCCGCCTTGCGTTTGCTGATGCTGACCCTCGTTCGCCCGACAGAACTGAGGCAAGCCGAATCATGTTGCCCTCTCTGGCGATAACGAGCGGATTGTTGCCGTATTGCATGACGTTTGCGAGGATTGTCCCAGCTAGGATTTTGTCCGCCTTCAGGTGGTGGAGAAATTCTCCGAACAGGTTATTACCGCGTTGGATTCCGTAACCAAGCGTCAAGACGAGCCGTACGAACAATTCGTAGAGAGAGCGGCGCAAAACCCAATCGGTCGGCGCGTTGCGCTACGCCTTATAGCTTCACGCATCGCCTCCGGGCGCTCTCCAAACTACGCTAAATAGTGGGTCACTTTTGAACGCCGATACAGGGTCAATGTTCAATGCCGATTGACAGACAACACCGCATCGGTGTGATTAGCCTGTTGATTGAGACTCACAGCGTAGAGGAACAACGACGCCTATCACTTCCAGACAATCAGGGCGGCATTTTGCCTTACAGGAGAAACCTTTATGAGTGACGCCGTAATTGCGGGCTATGTCCGGTCACCGTTTCATTTCGCCCACAAGGGGGCATTTGCCAGAACGCGCCCCGACGATTTGACTGCGGCGGTGGTGAGCGGGCTTGTCAAGAAAACCGGGATCGATCCGAAAGACGTGGAAGACCTGTTGCTGGGTTGTGCCTTTCCCGAAGGCGAGCAAGGACTCAACGTGGCGCGGCTGATTTCCTTCATTGCCGGCCTGCCGCAGTCCGTGGGCGCTGCCACCATCAACCGCTTTTGCGGCTCTTCCATGCAGGCCGTACATTCGGCAGCAGGGGCTATTGCACTGGGCGCCGGTGAGGCTTTTATCTGTGCCGGCATTGAAAGCATGAGCCGGATTCCCATGATGGGCTTCAATCCGATGCCTAATCCCGCCCTGGCGGAAAATATGCCTGCCTCTTATGTTTCGATGGGAATTACCGCCGAGAACGTCGCAAAAAAATATGCAATCTCGCGCCAGGAGCAGGAGGAATTCGCCGTTGCCAGCCATGTCAAGGCTGCCAAGGCGCAAAGCCAAGGCAAGCTTCGTGACGAGATCGTGGGAGAGGGGCAAGACGGCTGCATCCGGGCCGATGCGTCCATGCAGGCTCTGGCCAGCCTGAAACCCTCCTTCGACCAGGCAGGCGTGGTGACGGCGGGAACCTCATCGCCGCTCACCGATGGCGCGGCGGCTTGTCTTGTTGTGTCGGCGGCCTATGCACGCGATCACGGGTTGCCAATTCTAGCCCGGATCAAAAGCGTCGCCGTTGCGGGCTGCACACCGGAGCTGATGGGCATCGGGCCGGTGGCTGCAACACGTAAAGCGCTGCAGCGGGCAGGCCTCGCCATCGGCGATATCGACATCATCGAATTGAACGAAGCTTTTGCTTCGCAGGCCCTCGCCTGTATTCGCGATCTCAAGATAGACATGAACAAGGTGAACCTCGATGGCGGCGCACTGGCTCTCGGCCATCCCCTGGGGGCCACAGGTGCGCGGATTACCGGCAAGGCTGCGGCTCTGCTGAAACGGGAAGGCAAGCAGTTCGCACTGGCAACCCAATGCATCGGCGGCGGGCAGGGAATTGCCACCATTCTCGAGGCGGTATCGTGAGCATCACCAAGGCTTGCGTGATTGGTGCAGGCGTCATGGGCAGCGGAATTGCTGCCCAGATCGCCAATGCCGGCGTGCCGGTCCTGTTGCTTGATATCGTGCCGCCAAATTCCACCGACCGCAGCAGCATCGCCAAGGCCGCGTTGGCGAGGCTTGCAACGGCTGATCCTGCGCCCTTGATGTCGAAGTCAGCCGCCAAGTTGATCACACCGGGAAATATCGAAGACGATCTCAAACAACTCGCCGATGCCGATTGGATCATCGAGGCCGTGGCGGAACGGCCCGATATCAAACAGGGGCTCTATCGCAAAATTGAATCCGCCCGCAAACCCGGTTCGATCCTGTCGTCCAACACATCGACACTTCCCTTGAAAATGCTGATGCAGGGAATGCCCGAAAGCATTGGCCAAGATTTCTGCATCACCCACTTTTTCAATCCGCCACGCTACATGCGGCTCATGGAAATTGTGGGCGGGACGGAAACGAGGCCCCAGGTCATCAGCACTATCACGGCCTTCGCCGACGAGAGGCTTGGCAAGGTGGTGGTAAAGGCAAAGGATACACCAGGCTTTATCGCCAATCGTATTGGCGTCTTCTGGCTGCAGGCCGCCGTTGCAGCGGCGCGCGCGCTTGGCCTGACGGTGGAGGAGGCCGACGCCGTCATGAGCCGCCCGATCGGCGCGCCGAAAACCGGCATCTTCGGCCTCATGGATATGGTGGGCCTCGATCTCCAGCCCCATGTCGATGCGTCATTCCGCATGGCGCTGCCCAAGAACGATGCCTATCGCGCGCTGCCTGCCGACTTTCCGCTGCTGACGAAAATGATTGCCGATGGTTACACGGGCCGCAAGGGCAAAGGCGGCTTTTATCGCCTGAATACGGCTGGCGGAAAAAAGGTGAAAGAGTCGATTGACCTCAAGACTGGTGACTATGCGGCCTCGGTACCGGCCAGGCTGGAATCGGTTGATGTGGCAAAGGCGGGCTTCCGCGCCCTTGTCACCCACAAGGACCGGGGCGGCCAATTTGCCTGGGCCGTTCTTTCAAAAATGCTGGCCTATGCGGCGGGCCTGGTGCCCGATATCGCCGATGACATTGTCGATGTTGATCGCGCCATGAAGGCGGGCTTCAACTGGAAATACGGCCCCTTCGAAATGATCGACCAGCTCGGCTGTGACTGGTTCATGGCACGCCTCACAGCCGAAGGCATGGCTGTTCCGCCACTCGTTGTTGCGGCGGTGTTGAAAGGCGGCTTTTACAAAGCTGCCGACAAGAGCGTTTTCCAGCTTGGCGTAGACGGTTCCCACAAGCCGATGCCGCGGCAGTCAGGCACGATATTGCTCTCGGACATCAAGCGTGTTGCCAAGCCGCTGGCGAAAAACGGCTCGGCCAGTGTCTGGGACGTGGGCGACGGCGTTGCCTGCCTTGAGTTCCACAGCAAGATGAACGCACTTGATCCCGATAGTCTTGCAATGGTGATGCAGGCTCTTGAGATCACGGCCACAGGCATGCGCGCCCTGGTCATTCACAATGAGGGTGAGAATTTCTCGGTGGGCGCCAATATCGGATTGGCGCTGTTTGCCGCCAACATCGGCGTGTGGCCCACGCTGGACCAGTTGATTACCCAGGGCCAGACAGTGATGCGGGCGTTGAAGTATGCAGCCTTTCCCGTCGTCGGCGCACCCAGCGGCATGGCCCTAGGCGGCGGCTGCGAGGTTCTGCTGCACTGCGCGGCGGTTCAGGCCCATGCCGAAACCTATATGGGGCTCGTCGAAACCGGTGTCGGCATTGTGCCCGCCTGGGGTGGCTGCAAGGAAATGCTGATCCGTCATCAGCCGGGCCCCCGCGATCCGCAAGGGCCGATGCCCGGCGTGATGGCCGCCTTCGAGCAGATTTCCATGGCGAAAGTTTCCAAGTCGGCGGCCGAGGCCAAGGACATGAAATTCCTGCGCCGAAGCGATGGCATTACCATGAACCGGGACCGGCTTCTCGCCGATGCGAAAGCGCTGGCCCTCAAATTATGTGCCGGCGGTTACCAGCCGCCCGAGCCCGCGCAGCTCCGTTTGCCCGGGCCAACGGCGCGCGCCGCCTTGAAGCTTGCCGTGGATGGTTATGCGCTGCAGGGCATTGCATTACCGCATGATGTCGTCGTTGCGGGCCATCTCGCGGATGTGCTGTCCGGGGGTGATACCGACATTATGGATGCCCTCGATGAGGATCGCATTTTAGCGCTTGAGAAGAAAGCCTTCATGGCGCTGGTGCGAAAGGAGCCCACCTTGGCGCGAATGGAAGCGATGCTGGCAAACGGCAAGCCATTGCGGAATTGAGATCAACCATGCCCAGTTACAAAGCACCGCTCCGCGACATGCAATTCATCCTCTTCGAGGTTCTGAAAGTGCAGGACGCAGGCAACAGTCTGGCATCCTATGCCGAAAACACGCCCGATGTTGTGAATGCCGTGTTGGAGGAAGCGGGCCGCTTTTGCGAAAATGTTTTGCAGCCCTTGAACCGGAGCGGCGATGAAGAAGGCTGCACCTTCGAGGCGGGAAATGTGCGCACCCCACATGGCTTCAGGGAAGCCTATGCAAAATTTGCCGAAGGCGGCTGGACCAGCCTGGCCTGCGATCCGGAATATGGCGGGCAGGGCTTGACCACGCCTGTCGACTTTGCCGTTGACGAAATGCTGAGTTCTTCCAATCTTTCTTTCTGCCTCTTTCCGTTGCTCACGCGCGGCGTCTATCATGCGCTCCGAACCCATGCCACCGAGGAGCTGAAGCGCATTTATTTGCCGAAGATGGTTGAAGGCTCGTGGTCGGGAACCATGTGCCTGACCGAGCCGCAATGCGGCACCGATCTTGGATTGATCAGAACCCGCGCCGAACCTGTGGGCGATGGCACCTATGCCATTCATGGCACCAAGATTTTCATTTCCGCCGGCGAGCATGATCTCACTGAAAACATCATCCATCTGGTGCTGGCAAGGCTGCCCGATGCGCCGGCCGGCGTGCGCGGCATCTCGCTTTTTGTATGCCCCAAATTTCTGCCGACAGCGGATGGCAAGGCGGGAACGCGAAATGCCCTGGCCTGCGGTGCCATCGAAAAGAAGATGGGCATCAAGGCCTCTCCCACTTGTGTGATGAATTTTGATGGCGCGAAAGCCTGGCTGGTCGGCGTTCCCCACAAGGGCCTCTCCGCCATGTTCACCATGATGAACGCCGCGCGGCTCGCCGTTGGCATTCAGGGGCTGGGTGTGGCTGAAGCAGCCTACCAGGGTGCCGTCAGCTATGCCCGCGGCAGGTTGCAGATGCGGGCGCCGACAGGCGCCAAATATCCGGATCAGGCGGCGGACCCCATTATCGTCCATCCCGATATCCGCCGCCTGCTGATGAAAATGAAGGTGATGAACGAAGGGTGCCGGGCGCTGGCCCTGTGGATTGGCCACGAACTTGACATTGCCACAAACCACCCGGACGCCGAAAGACGCGAGGCCGCCGACGATCTCGTGGCCCTTATGACGCCCATTGTGAAATCCATGCTCACCGACCATGGCTTCAGTGCCGCCAATGACGGCGTGCAGATTTATGGCGGCCATGGCTACATTCGTGAATGGGGCATGGAACAGCTCGTCCGCGATGCCCGGATCACGCAAATATATGAGGGGACAAACGGCATCCAGGCCCTGGATCTCGTAGGCCGCAAGCTGCCCATGGGCACGGGCCGGCTGGCGCGCCGGTTCTTCCATCCCGTGATGGGCGATTTCGAACGGATGTCCACCGTGCCCGGCATGATGGAATTCGTGATGCCGATGGCCAAGGCCTTCGGGCGGCTGCAGCAGGCCACCCTCTGGCTAGGCAAGGCCGGAACCGCAAATCCCGATGATGCGGCAGCGGCGGCGACAGATTATCTCCGCATGTTCGGCCTCGTCGCCATCGGCTACATGTGGTGCCGGATGGCGGAGGCCGCGCTGGCCAACAGTGCCGAAAGCTTTAATGTTGCCAAGCTCGCCAGCGCCAGATTCTACATGGCGAAGATCATCCCCGAAACCGGAAGCCTCCTCGCCAGCATCTCCGCAGGCTCGGCACCGGTCATGGCGCTGGCGGAGGAGGCTTTCTGACAGCAATAGAGGACCTCAAATGCGGAGTTTCCGCCGGGCGGGTTTGCCCAATCAGGAGGCCTTGTAGTGGGTCCTGGCGGCCTCTGCCGGGGTCTGGTCAATCGTGTAAAATTGTTGCAATATCAAGGTTAACGAACTTGAGAGCGGAATGGTACTCATTCTGCAACGATTGTGTGTCTAGCAACCTAGAGTAAGTGTCATGAATGTTTCCAATGTGAAAAGAGCGGCGGCAGGCATTGCCT
>JBOHKD010000072.1:0-6549 GCA_050728895.1 Aestuariivirga sp. | reverse complement strand
CCCTGCGGGAGAGGGTGGCGTGCGAAGCACGCCGGGTGAGGGGGCACTTTCCGATCCCGATATCCCCGAAGGGACCGAGATGGTCGCCATGACGGTCCGCGAGGCGATCCGCGAGGCCATGTCCGAAGAAATGCGCCGCGACAAGGATGTGTTCCTGATGGGCGAGGAAGTAGGCGAATACCAAGGTGCCTACAAAATTTCGCAAGGCATGCTGGAGGAATTCGGGCCAACTCGCGTCATCGACACGCCGATCACCGAGCACGGCTTCACCGGCATCGCCACCGGTGCTGCCTTCGCTGGCCTGAAACCCATCGTCGAATTCATGACCTTCAATTTCGCTATGCAGGCGATGGACCAGATCGTCAACTCCGCCGCCAAGACGCTCTATATGTCGGGGGGACAGATGGGCTGTCCCATCGTGTTCCGTGGCCCCAATGGCGCCGCGGCCCGCGTTGCCGCCCAGCACAGCCAGGACTATGCTGCGTGGTTTTCACAGATTCCCGGCCTCAAGGTGGTGATGCCCTATTCGGCGGCGGATGCGAAGGGCCTGATGAAGGCGGCGATCCGCGATCCCAATCCGGTGATTTTTCTTGAGAATGAAATTCTCTATGGCAAGAGCTTCGAGGTGCCAAAACTTGACGACTGGATCGTGCCCATCGGCAAGGCGCGGGTGGCGCGCGCGGGGCACCATGTGACGATCGTGAGCTTCGGCATCGGCATGACCTATGCGCTTGCCGCCGCCGACAAGCTTGCGGGCGAGGGCATAGAGGCCGAAGTGATCGACCTTCGCACCATCCGCCCCATGGACATCGCCACCGTCATTGAGAGTGTCAAGAAAACCAACCGCTGTGTCGCCGTCGAGGAAGGCTTCCCGCAATTCTCGGTGACATCCGAAATCGCGGCACAGGTGATGACGCTGGCGTTCGATTACCTCGATGCGCCGGTGGCGCGTGTCGCCGGCAAGGATGTTCCCATGCCCTATGCCGCCAACCTCGAAAAACTGGCGCTGCCCAATGCCGATGATGTGGTGCGGGCGGTGAAGGATGTGATGTATGCCAACTAACATCCTCATGCCCGCACTTTCGCCGACGATGGAAAAGGGCAAGCTCGCCAAATGGCTCAAGAAAGAAGGCGACAAGGTCAAATCCGGCGACATTCTGGCCGAGATCGAAACCGATAAAGCGACCATGGAAGTTGAAGCGGTGGATGAAGGCACGCTCGGCAAAATTTTGGTGGCCGATGGCACCGACGATGTGGCGGTCAATACGCCGATCGCCGTGATCCTGGGCGAAGGGGAGAAGGCGGGGGATGTCAAAGTTGCTGCGTCACCCCCTCCGTCTGTGCTTCGCACTGACACCTCCCCCGTAAAGGGGGAGGATAAGAAAGTAACGGCACCTCCTTCTTCATCCTCCCCCCTCGCGGGGGAGGTGGCGCGAAGCGCCGGAGGGGGCCGTATCTTCGCATCGCCCTTGGCGCGGCGCATTGCCAAGCAGAAAGGCATCGACCTCGCGGCCCTCAAGGGTTCAGGCCCGCACGGGCGGATCGTGATGAAGGACGTGGAAGGTGCAAAGCCAAGCGCGCCTGCGTTCAAGCCTAGTGCGCCAATGTCCGATGAAACTTTGCTCAAACTTTTCGAGCCGGGTTCCTTCGACCTCGTGCCCCATGACGCCATGCGCAAGATCATTGCGCGCCGCCTGGTCGAGTCAAAGCAGACGATCCCGCATTTCTACATGACCGTCGATTGCGCCATCGATGATCTTCTGGCCTTGCGTGAAAGGCTCAACGCGCAAGCGCCCAAGGACAAGGACGGCAAGCCCGTCTGGAAGATTTCGGTCAACGACGTGATCATCAAGGCGCTGGCCATGGCGTTTGTAAGAGTGCCGGATGCCAATGTGTCGTGGACCGAAACCGCGATGGTGAAGCACCATCACGCCGATGTGGGCGTTGCGGTCTCGATCCCCGGCGGCCTGATCACCCCCATTGTCCGCAAGGCTGAAACCAAGGGGCTTTCGCAAATCTCCATCGAGATGAAGGATTATGCGGCCCGCGCCCGCGTGCGCAAATTGAAGCCCGAGGAATACCAGGGCGGCTCAACCGCCGTGTCAAATCTCGGCATGATGGGAGTCAAGAATTTCGCCGCCGTCATCAATCCGCCCCACGCCACGATTCTTGCCGTGGGCAGCGGCGGACCTCACCCCGTGGTACGCGAGGGAGCCATCGTCATCGAGCAAAGGATGAGTGTCACACTCTCCACCGATCATCGCTGTGTTGACGGCGCGTTGGGCGCTGAATTGCTGGCTGCCTTCAAGATGTATATCGAAGACCCGGGATTGATGCTGGTTTAACACTGGTCTCGTCATGGCCGGGCGTGACCCGGCCATCTTCTGGACCATCGAGCGCAAATCAAGAAGATGCCCGGATCAACCCCCGGATCAAGTCCGGGGGCGGGCATGACGAGAAGGGTGAAAGACGCGATGGCTGAAACCAATTTCGACATCCTCATCATCGGCTCCGGGCCCGGCGGCTATGTGACGGCGATCCGCGCGGCACAGCTTGGGTTCAAGGTGGCAGTTGTCGAGCGCGAGCATCTGGGTGGCATCTGCCTTAACTGGGGTTGCATTCCGACCAAGGCGCTGCTGCGGTCGGCGGAAATTTATCACTACATGAAACACGCCAAGGACTATGGCCTTACCGCCGAGAAGGTGGGCTTCGATGCGGCGGCCGTTGTGCAACGCTCACGCGCCGTGTCGGGGCGTCTCAACATGGGGGTCAACGGGCTTCTCAAGAAGAACAAGGTGCAGATCATCTGGGGCGAGGCGAAGCTCAGCAAGCCCGGCGAAGTGACCGTGTCGAAATCATCGAAGCTCGTCATGGCGCCGCAACCCGCGGAGCCCAAGGGGGCGTTGGGTGCGGGTACTTACACGGCAAAGCACATCATCATTGCGACGGGAGCGCGTCCCCGCGCGCTACCGGGCCTTGAGCCCGACGGCAGACTGGTGTGGACCTATTTCGAAGCCATGGTGCCGCCAGCCATGCCGAAGTCGTTGCTGGTGATCGGTTCGGGCGCCATCGGGATCGAGTTTGCTTCCTTCTACAATGCCATGGGCGTGGATGTGACGGTGGTGGAGATCGTCGATCAAATCCTCCCCGTGGAAGATGCCGAGATCGCCAAGGCCGCCCACAAGCAGCTTGAAAAACTTGGAATCAAAATCAAAACGGGCGCGAAAGTCAGCGCGCTGAAGAAGGGTGCGAACAACGTCACCGCGACGATAGAGCAGGGGGCCACGAAATCCAGCATCACCGTCGACCGCGTTATCTCCGCCGTCGGCGTCACCGGCAATATAGAAAACCTCGGACTGGAATCCCTCGGCGTCAAAACCGACAAGGGCTCCATCATTGTTGACGGCTTCGGCCGCACCAATGTTCCGGGCATCTATGCCATCGGCGATGTGGCGGGGCCGCCGATGCTGGCGCACAAGGCGGAGCATGAGGGGGTGATCTGCGTCGAAAAGATCAAGGGCCTGAATCCCCACCCGATGAAGAAGGAGCAGATCCCCGGTTGCACCTATTGCCACCCGCAAGTCGCCTCCGTGGGCCTGACCGAGGCCAAGGCGAAGGCCGCGGGGTTTGAGCTGAAGATCGGCCGCTTCCCCTTCCTCGCCAACGGCAAGGCCATAGCGCTCGGCGAGGACCAGGGCCTGGTCAAGACCATCTTCGACGCTAAGACCGGAAGGCTTCTCGGCGCACATATGGTGGGGGCGGAAGTCACCGAACTGATCCAGGGATTTGTCGTGGCGATGGGCCTCGAAACCACCGAGGAAGAACTGATGCACACGGTTTTCCCCCATCCCACGCTCTCGGAAATGATGCACGAAAGCGTGCTCGACGCCCATGGCCGCGTCATCCATATGTGAGACATAATTGCGGCAAAGCGCGAGACCTCTCGCATGATAAGCGGTTTCCCTTGCCGTGCGCGCTGTGCTAGGCCATATTTTCGGGCGGACAGGGAACTTCCGGAGGGATTCGGGTTTCCCGGCGAGTAGGGGGTATTCGGCATGAACAATCTTATGGACTTGGGCGACGGTGTGGGCTGGATCGGTACATTGTCGCGGTCATCGGTGCCGTGATTCTGATCGCGATCGTGAAAGCGCTGAGAGGCGGCAGGGCGTGAGTAAAGTTGCGTAGACAACACTCAAAGGAGAAATAAGACATGGAAGGTTATGGCTGGGTTCTAATGATCATTATCGGCGGACTTGCCGGTTGGATCGCTGAAAAGGTTATGAAGTTCGATACGGGCCTTGTCCTGAACGTCGTGTTGGGAATTGTCGGCGCCGTCGTCGCCAACTTCCTGCTCGGTCTTGTGGGGATAAGCCTGGGGGGCATTGTGGGGCAGCTCATCGCCGCCGTCATCGGCGCCTGCATCCTGATCTGGGGCTACCGCGCCGTGAAGGGAAAAACAGCCTAGGAGCGCAATGGTCACCGTTCTCGACATAAGAAGCGGAGCCCGCCAACGCCACCCGGAAAAAGCTCATCGGCCCGATACGCCGCTGTTGCGCAAACCGGAATGGATACGCGTCAAAGCACCGGGCTCCGCCGCCTACACCGAAACCCTGAAAATCGCGCGCGAGTTCAATCTTGTTACCGTCTGCGAAGAGGCGGGCTGCCCCAACATCGGCGAATGCTGGTCGAAGAAGCACGCGACCTTCATGATCATGGGCGATACCTGCACCAGGGCCTGTGCCTTTTGCAATGTGAAGACCGGCCTTCCGGATGCGCTGGTGCGCGATGAGCCGCAAAATGTAGCATCCGCGGTGGCGCGCATGGAGCTTGCCCATTCCGTCATCACATCGGTTGACCGCGACGATCTCGACGATGGCGGGGCGGAACATTTCGCCCGCACCATCAAGGCGATCCGAAAAATTTCGCCCCAAACGACCATCGAGGTGCTGACGCCGGACTTTCTCAAGAAGGAGGGCGCGCTGGAAAAAGTTGTTGAAGCGCGTCCCGACGTCTTCAACCATAATCTTGAAACCGTGCCGTCGCTTTATCTCAGGATCAGGCCGGGGGCGCGCTACTTCCATTCGCTCCGGCTGTTGCAGCGGGTGAAGGAACTTGATCGCGCAATGTTCACCAAATCGGGCATCATGGTGGGGTTGGGCGAAACCCGCGAGCAGGTGATGCAGGTGATGGACGACATGCGCTCGGCCGATATCGATTTCATCACCATCGGCCAATATCTCCAGCCCAGCCGCAAGCATGCGGCCATCGACCGCTTCGTGACGCCGGAAGAATTCAAGGCTTACGAGACGATCGCCTATGCCAAGGGCTTTCTCATGGTGGCGTCAACACCGCTCACGCGCTCCTCGCACCACGCCGGCGATGATTTCGCGCGGTTGCGGGCGACACGGACACGAAAATCCGGACACTGATTAATGGCGAAATTTCAGGCCACGCGAAGCGTTTCCTACTCGGTGGAACAGATATTCGGCATTGCCGGCAACGTGGCGGAATACCCGGCGTTTTTGCCCCTGGTCAAACGCTCTATCGTGACGAACGCCGTCACTCACGCAAACGGCAAAAGCAGTTGCATGGCGGATTTGCAGTTCGCCTATCCGAAGCTGGGTATCAGCGACACATTGCGCAGCCACGTCGTCGTCGATCCGGCAACCTTCACTGTAACGGCCACCTCGAACGAAGGTCCAGTCAAATCTCTTGTTTCCGAATGGAAAATACGCGGCAACGCCAAGGGCGGGTCGGACATCCAGTTCACCGTGGACTACACGTTGAAGAGCCGGAGCTTGCAATTCCTGTTGTCCGGCATGTTCGAGTTTATCGTTCGCCGCATCATGACGGCATTCGAGGAGAGGGCGAGGAAGCTCTACGGGGCGCCGGTTGCGGCCTGAGCGAGGCCGAGCGCCAGCACTTCGGCCACCGATTGGAGGCGTATTTCCTCGCGGCCGCAATCGCCCAGCAGCAGTTTTCGGTGCAGGGTTGCGCCTTGGCGCCGGGCGGCGGCGATGTGAACGAGTCCCACCGGTTTCTCCCTTGAAGCGCCGCCTGGCCCCGCGATACCGGTAACCGCGAGCGCAATATCCGCACTAGTGACTATGAGCGCGCCCTCGGCCATGGCGCGCGCCACAGGCTCGCTCACAGCACCATTGACCGCGATGAGGGCCGGGCTTACGCGGAGCAGGGCCGTTTTGGATTCGTTGGAATAGGTGACAAGCCCCGCCACGAAGACATCGGAGGCCCCGGCAATCGATGTGATTGCTCCGGCAACCAATCCGCCCGTGCAGCTTTCGGCGGTCGCCAGTTTCAGGCCATTGGCGCGGCAGGCTTCGAGAAGTGCTACTGCCTGTGTGCTCAGAGTGGCGCTGAAGATCATGGCAGACGTACCGTTGCCGTGGCGAAGGCTGCGATGCCTTCCTTGCGGCCGATGGCGCCAAGCCGTTCCGTGGTGGTGGCCTTGATGGCGATGCGTTCGGGCGCAATGCCGAGGAGGGGAGCCAAAGCATTTTTCATGGCGGCGATATGGGCCGCGATGTAAGG
>JBOHKD010000071.1:0-6579 GCA_050728895.1 Aestuariivirga sp. | reverse complement strand
CAACACGCCTGTGAGTATCTTCGCCGAACTTTTTGCCTGATCTCAAACAAAGACGCGCGTCATCACCTCCGCCATGCGCCTTGCAAAACCTGCCGGATCCGCCACTGGCTCGCCTTCGAGGATGAACGCCTGATCGAGCAGCAGTTGCGCTGCTTCTTCGACAGCCGTAGCGCCTTTGGCCTTTGCCGTTTTGGCCAATGCGCCGATCAGCGGATGGGCCGCGTTGATTTCGAGGATCGGCGCGCTCACTGAAATGCCGGAATCCTTCTGGCGCGACAAAAGTTTTTCCAGCGTGCGGTCCATGGCCCCATCGGCTACCAGGCATACGGCGCTGTCGGTCAGGCGTTTTGATGCGCGCACATCCTTGACCCTCTCGCCCAGCGCCTGTTTCATCGCCGCGATCAGAACCACAGTCGCCGCATCGCCTGCCGTCTCCGCTGCGGATTCATCCTTCACCTTGATCAAATCGAGATCGGCCACCCCTTGCGTGACTGACTTGAAGGGCTTGCCCTCAAACCCCATGGCGGTGCGCACCCAGAAGGAATCGACCGGATCGGTGAGCAGCAGCACTTCCACATCGCGCGCCTTGTAGCCTTCAAGCTGCGGGCTGGCGGCGGCCTTGGCGGCATTCTCGCCTGTCAGATAGTAGATCGCCGTCTGATTTTCCTTCAGCCCCGCGATATAATCCTTGAGCGTGACCGACGGCGCCTTGGTGCTGCGGAAGCGGGCGATCTCATAGAGCTGGTCGCGGCGCTCCATATCCTCATAGAGCCCTTCCTTGATGACCGGCGCGAACAATTCCCAGATTTTGGCGAATTTTTCAGGCTCGCTTTCGGCGCATTTCTTGAGTTCGGCCAGAACCTTGTTGGTAACCGCCTTGCGGATCGCCGCCACTTGCGGATTATCCTGCAACATTTCGCGCGACAGGTTGAGCGGCATGTCCTCGCTGTCGATAATGCCGCGCACGAAACGCAAATAGGGCGGCAGCAATTCGGCGTCATCGGCGATATAAACACGCTTCACATAAAGTTTCTGGCGGCCACGGCGTTCGGGATCGTAGAGATCGAAAGGCCGCGTTCCCGGCACATAGAGGAGGACGGTATATTCATTGCGGCCCTCGGCGCGGTAATGCAGCGTGATTGCCGGTTCCGTGTAATCCCCGGAAAGATGCCCGTAAAATTCCTTGTGGTTTTCCGCCGTCACTTCCGCTTTAGGCCGCGTCCAGATGGCGTTGGCGGTATTGATCTGGCGCGAGGTTTCTGGGGTTACCACCAGCGCGATCGGATGCGCGATATGGTCCGAATAGGCCCGCACCACGCTTTCGATTTTCCAGTCTTCGAGAAACTCCGCCGCATCCTCCTTGAGATGGAGAACAATCGCCGTACCGCGTGTCCCCATCTCGACAGGCGAAACCGTGAAGCCCCCCGTTCCTTCCGATGACCAGATGTGCGCTTCATCCGTGCCCGCCCGCTTCGAGATCACCTCGACTTTGGAGGCGACGATGAACCCCGAATAGAAACCGATGCCGAATTGGCCGATCAGATGCAGATCGCCCTTGGCTTTCTTCACCGTCTCGACAAAGGCTTGCGTGCCGGATTTGGCGATGGTGCCGAGATTGGAGGTCAATTCCTTGGCGGTCATGCCGATGCCATTGTCGGCGATGGTCAGCGTCTTGGCCGCCTTGTCCGGCGTGATGGCGATCCTGAGCGTCGAATCTCCGGCAAGCAGCTCTGGGCTGGCGATTGCCTCGTAGCGCAGCTGGTCGAGCGCATCGGCGGCGTTGGAAATCAGTTCACGCAGGAAAACATCGCGGTCGGAATAGACCGAATGCACCATCAAATGCAGGAGCTTGGCCACCTCGGCCTGAAATTGGTGCGATTGCGGCGCCTCGGGTGACGCCGGTTGCTTTGCCGTCTTGGCCATCTTTGCCCCGCAAAAAGTTTCGGCCCGCCATATCGGATTTGCAGCGCTTCCGGTCAAGGGCGCAAAAAAGCGGCCGGAACAAATGTCCGGCCGCGAATTCTACACAACGCCTCACTGACAAATTATGAGATAGGGGGTCCGGCCGGACGAACAAGCTTGCGGGGGCTGGGGGGCTGAAATTTCCGAAGCTCAAGCGCACAGCCGGACCATAGAGGCAACGTCGCTTTTATCGGGACCGAGAAGGGCAAGACATTGATGCAATTGCGGCGGAAAGGTGATTTGTTGCCCCTTGCGTGGGCCAAGCATCGGGTTCATCATTGCCCCTGGATTTCCCCGTCGGCGGAGGTGGGGTTTAGTGGACGATCAGGAACCGATATTTCCGTTCCGGTCATGGGGTTCTGGCCCCCGGCCGGAAGGACAGGAAGCCAGGGACAGGTTCGGCCGGCGGGCCGGGCCCATCGCCTTTAACCGGCAGGAACTTGCGATCATCCTCGGCATGTATGGCTCAAAGGTCGCGGCCGGCGAGTGGCGCGACTATGCGCTTGATTTCGGCCGCGACAGGGCGACTTTCTCGATTTTCAGGAGGTCGAGCGAGATGGCGCTCTACCGCATCGTGAAGGATTCACCTCTCGCTAGGAAGAAAGGCTTCTATTCGGTGATCGCCCAAGGCGGCCTCATCCTCAAATGCGGCCAGGACCTGGCACAGGTTCTCCGTGTCCTGATCAAGCCGCCGAAACTCAGAAGCGTCTGACCCCGATCGCCGCCAAACGAAAAATGCCCGGCGCGATTGGCCGGGCATTCTCCCCAAATGTTTGACGCTTATTCGCTGCGCATGATGCCGAGGATGTTGAGGATATGCACGAACAGCGTGATGAAGCTGCCATAGAGAGCGAAGGCGCCGAAGATCGACTTGCCGGTGGCCACGCCCGGCGCATCGCCCGCCACATACATCTCCTTGATCATCTGCGTTTCGTAGGCGGTCACACCCGCGAAGAGCAGAACCGTGACCACCGATGTGATCAGGCTCATCATCGTGTTCTGGAAGAAGAACACGTTGACCAGCATGGCGATGATGATGCCAATCGCGGCCATCATGAAGAAGGCGCCAAAGCCTGAGAGATCGCGTTTCGTCACATAGCCGGCGAGACTCGTGGCGCCGAAGGTGGCGGCCGAGATCAGGAAAGCCTGATAGATGATCGCGGGATCGAGCCTGAGATAGGTGCCGACCATGGGTGCTATGCCGAGGCCCCAGAGGGCCACATAGCCCCAATAGGCCGCGTGCGCCGTCGCCGTATTGCCGGACAGGATCAGGCGGGGCGCCATGAAGCCAAGCCCGAGGATGCCGATGAAGAACACCCACTTCAAACTATTGACGGTTTCAAGTGCCGCGGGGCTTGCGGCAACCGCCATGGTGATCAAGGCGGTAACGGCCACGCCAAGGGCCATATAGTTGTAAACACCGAGCATATAGGAGCGCAGACCTTCGTCGATCTGGACTTGCGTCTGGCCCCGGGTCTGCGGTTGGTAACGGACGTCTGCCATGGTTACTCCCTCCAGAGTTCAATGCGGCTGTGAATATGGGAAGCGCCGCGTCTAGGTTCAAGTTACGCGAATTCGGGGTTAATGGACCTCATTCGCCCGCATAATCGTTCATTTTGCGGGCCATTGCTACGTCTTTTTCGGTCACCCCGCCCGCTGCATGGGTGGCGAGCGTCACGTCCACCCGTCCATAGACGTTAAACCATTCCGGATGATGGCCGGATTTTTCGGCATAAAGCGCAACCCGGCTCATCCAGCCCCAGGCTTGGGCGAAGGACTTGAACTGGAACGTCTTGATAATGGCGTCGCGGCCCTTGGCCTCGCTCCAGCCGTGGAGATCAAGGAGGGCCTTTGCCCGTTCAACCCCGGTCAGTGGTTTAAGGTTCATGGGATGGCTTGCAATTGATAGGATTCCTCCACCGCGTAAGGACCGCCGCCTCGCGAGGGCCGCGACGAGAAGAGCACGAAACGAGCCACCTCGAACAGCCGGCTTTTGTAAAGGCTGTGGGAGGCCAGAAAATGGCGGAGTGCGCCGAGGTCCGGTTCCTTGAGACGGGCCAGCGTCACATGCGGGGTAAATTTGCGTGGGCCGGCTTCGAGGCCCAGCACCTGGCAGATGCGCTCATGGATCGACTGCAAGCGCCGGAGTTCAGCGCTTTCCTCAACGCCTGCATAGAGCGTATGGGGTTTGTTGCCGCCGAATATATCGATGCCCTTGAGCCTGAGGGAAAAGGGCCGCGCCGTCACCCCGTCGAGCTCATAGGCAATTTCGCGCGCCAGCCCATCATCGATGTCGCCGATAAAACGCAAGGTAATGTGAAATGAGGAGTAGTCGATCCAGCGGCCTCCCAGGATGCCGACCTTCATGAGATTAAGATCAAAGGCGACATCGGCCGGGATTTCGACACCGGTAAACAGTCGCGGCATGGCGGGCCTCCCTTGAAGGATTGCTCGGAACGCTTGGAAGCAAGCTAGCGTGATTCGAAAAAACGCCAAGTGCTATTTTGGGATAGCCTTTGCAAAGGGTTGCGGACGGGCGTGGCGGAATGCCGGCCGCTTTCCAGAAACGAGTAGAATTGCCCGCTCGTTCGGGCTAGGCCTTGGCGCATGGTCGTTCTCAATCGTATCTACACCCGCACCGGCGATGGTGGCGGCACGGCACTCGGCACCGGTGAGCGTGTGTCCAAGGCGCATCTGCGTATTCAGGCCTATGGCACGGTCGATGAGACCAACGCCGTGGTCGGGGTTGTGAGGCTCCATACGGCAACGCCCGGCTTCCAGACGCTGGACGCCATGCTGTCGCGCATTCAGAATGAACTTTTCGATCTCGGCGCCGATCTCTGCGTACCCGAAACCGGCCGGAAGCCCGGCCACGAACCCTTGCGTATCCTGGCCCGGCAATGTGAGCGCCTCGAAACGGAGATCGACAGCCTGAATGCCGAACTAGCCCCGTTACGCTCCTTCGTGCTGCCGGGCGGTCATCCGGCGGCAGCCTATCTGCATCTGGCGCGCACCGTCTGCCGCCGGGCGGAGCGGTTGATCGTTGAATTGAAGAGCCAAGACAATGAGCACGTAGGCGAGACAGCCCTCGCCTATATCAACCGGCTATCGGATTTTTTCTTCGTCGCCAGCCGCTGGACCAATGCAAAAGGCTCGGGCGATATTCTTTGGGCGCCGGGCAAAACCCGCTAGTCGCATTTGGCAGCCAACTGCCGGTATGGGAATTGACTAGGTCCCGCCCTCTCCCCTAAAGCGCGGTGCAATCCATAGTGCCGCCGTATCGAGGGAAGCAATGAAAGTTCTGGTCGCTGTAAAGCGCGTCGTCGATTACAACGTTAAAATTCGCGTCAAGGCCGATGGGTCGGGCGTTGAACTGGCCAATGTTAAGATGTCGATGAACCCCTTTGACGAAATCGGCGTCGAGGAGGCGGTCCGTCTCAAGGAGCAGGGCAAGGCAACGGAAGTGATCGCCGTTTCCGTCGGTCCAGCCCAGACCCAGGAAACCTTGCGTACCGCACTGGCCATGGGGGCGGACCGGGCAATTCTCGTCAAGCATGACGAGTATGTCGAGCCGCTCGGCATTGCCAAAATCCTCAAAGGCATTGTGGAAGCGGAAAAGCCCGATATCGTCATTCTCGGCAAGCAGGCAATCGACGACGATTGCAACCAGACCGGCCAGATGCTGGCGGCACTGCTGGGCTGGGGCCAGGCCTCGTTCTGCTCGAAACTCGAGCCGGGCAATGGCGAAGCCACCATCACCCGCGAAATTGACGGCGGCCTGCAAACCCTGAAGGTCAAGATGCCGCTGATCGTGACCACCGACCTCCGCCTCAACCAGCCGCGCTATGCTTCGCTCCCTAACATCATGAAGGCGAAAAAGAAACCTCTCGAGGAAAAGACCCCGGTCGATTACGGCGCCGATGTTAAGCCCCGCCTCAAGGTAGTAAAAACCATAGAGCCGCCGAAGCGCCTAGCCGGCGTCAAGGTAAAATCCGCCGCCGAACTCGTGGCCAAACTCAAGGAAGCGGGAGCAATCTGACCATGGCTGTCCTTCTCATCGCCGAACACGACAATCAACATCTCAAGGATTCTACCCACAAGGCGCTTACCGCCGCCGCCAAAATGGGCGGCGACATCCATGTGCTGGTGGCCGGCAACAAGGCCGAAGGTGCTGCGGCCCACGCAGCCAAGCTCGCCGGCGTGAAGAAGGTTCTTCACGTCGAAAGCCCAGGCCTTGAGCGTCCCCTGGCCGAGCCCATGGCGGCGGTCATTTTCGGGCTTGCCGGCAATTACGAGCACATCGTTGCCGCCGCCACCACCAATGGCAAAAATTATATGCCGCGCGTCGCCGGCTTGCTCGACGTGATGCAGATCTCCGATATTTCGGATGTGGTTTCCAGCGACACTTTCGTGCGCCTGATCTATGCCGGCAATGCGATACAGACCGTGCAGTCCAGTGACAAAAAGAAGGTCGTGACGGTGCGCACCGCTTCCTTCGGCGCGGCGGCCGAGACAGGTTCGGCTCCCATCGAGAAGGTAACCGGAACCGCCGATCCGGGGCTTTCGTCCTATCAGAGCGAGAACCTGTCGAAGTCCGACCGTCCGGAACTCACCTCC
>JBOHKD010000070.1:0-6593 GCA_050728895.1 Aestuariivirga sp. | reverse complement strand
GGTTTCATCGCCGCCCAAATTCTTGGCGCGGATGCGGGTGCCGCTGTTTGGAGATGGCTGCCGGAACCTTCGGCCTAGTTGCCGAGGATGATGTCGCGCGATTCGCCCGCGGAGATCACAAATTTCGCGCTCAGCGTTTCATCGCCGATGCGCGCGAGAGCGGTGTAAGTTCCAGGTTTCAATACGACGTCCGCCGAAAGTCCTTCGATGGCGGGCAGGGTGGAACCATTGGCATCGGTGACGCTCCACAAGACGCGCGCATCGGGAGCGCCCACGAAGGCGAGGCGTGCCAGGCCCGCTGCGTGGTCGATCTCAACCGCACTCATCAGCCCCGGTTTCACATGAACATCGGCCACTGCCTGGGCGTTGCCTGCGGCAAAACGGCTCTCGATCCGGTAGTCGCCAGTAGGCACGCGCAGGATTTCGCCCGGTTCATAGGACGTGGCGATGAGTTGGCCCTTGCGGGGGCCGGTGAGCGCGAACACGAGGCTGCGCGAATGCGTGGCGGGCAGTCCCATGCTCTGCAAGCGCGGCAGGACGCGGATGCCGCCCGCGTCGAGCACAAAGCTTGCGGTGATTTTTGTGCCGCCAACCACGGTCACGGTCTGGGTCAGATGCACCGCGCCATAACCGATTTCGACCAGATAGGTTCCGGGCTTCACCGCCACATTGGCGATCGGCACCGCCGCAGAATAAATGGCTTCGCCCGTCATGCTGGAGACAGTCCATGTGAGGGCGCGTTCGAGAAGACCGCTGTCATCGGTCAGCCGGGCGGAAAGCTCCAGGCCTTCCTGGCCGGGTGCCACGGTCTCGATGGCGATGTCATGGGCGGCCTTGCCGGGCAGGATGGTTGCGGCATCCCTGGGCAGGCTGGAAACTTCCAGATCGTCGACCGAAGCCGACCCGGCGATCCGCGGCGCCACGACTGTCACACTTGCCACCAGAAAAAGCACCGCCACGACGGCAAGGGCGGATTTTGCCTTGCCGCCGTGGCGATTGTGTGCGGCCCGGTTGCTGTCGCCGAACACGCTTGCAGTCATCATCTTCTACTCTCCCCCAGCCACTCCGGCCGGTGTCACACATGCAAACACGAGGCCACCGCGCGCGGCAACGTCTTCCTTAATTTTGGGTTAACATGGCGCCCTCAATTGAAACCATTGCCATTGGGCGGCGGCGCCGCCACATTGGGCTCGCCATGACCCATCTCAACGATACTTCCTCGATTCTGGCCCTTCTGGGCAGCCGCCGTTCGGCGTTCCTCAAGATCTTGGGCGAACCGGGGCCGACGTCGGCGCAATTGACCGAAATTTTTAATGCCGCCGTCCGCGTACCCGACCATGGCAAGCTGACGCCGTGGCGCTTCATCCTGTTTGAGGGCGAGGCGCGGGTTAAATTCGGCGACGCCATGAAGGAACGTTGGCGCGAGCTCCATCCCGATCACAGCGAAGAGCAGCTCAACTTTCAGCGCGGCATGTTACTGTATGCGCCCGTGGCCGTCGCCGTGATCTCGACGGCGCAACCGCACCCGAAGATTCCGGAATGGGAACAGATCCTGTCCGCCGGTGCCGTGTGCCAAACCATCTTGTTTGCTGCCACCGCCCTCGGCGTGGGTTGTGCCTGGAACACCGGCTGGATCGCCTATGATCGCGAGATTGCTAAAGTCATGGGCCTTGCAACCCATGAGAAGGTGGCGGGCTTCATCTATCTCGGAACTTCAACGGCGCCTCTGGAAGACAGGCCAAGGCCCGATCCCGCCTCACTTCTTACCCGCTGGGGTCAGGCGTGAGCATCCGTGGAATATTGTTCGACAAGGATGGCACCCTGATCGAGGTGAACGATACATGGCTGCCGATCTATCGCCGGATGCTGGCGGATTTGTTCGATACCGGCGAGGAGGGCATAAACATCCTGCTGGAGCGCGCGGGATGGGACCGGACCACGGATACATTCAAACCGGGTTCGATCCTCGCGGCCGGTACGACGCGGCAGCTCGCTTCAATCTGGTGGCCGGAGCTCGATGGATCGGCGCTGGCGGAAAAAATACACATTCTCGATCACGACTATGCGCATCTGATAAAAGTGGCACTCAAGCCGCTGATGGCGCTGGAACCCATCTTTACCGAATTGAAAGCCATGGGAATGCGGCTTGGCGTTGCCACCAACGATAGTCATGTTTCGGCCACCAATCATCTGACTCACATCGGCATCATCGAGCATCTCGATGAAATCATCGCCGCCGATACGGTGGAAGTTCCGAAACCTTCGGGCAGCATGATCCGCCGCTTCGCCGAAATCACCGGCCTTGCCACGGCGGAAATCGCCATGGTGGGCGACAATTCCCATGACATGGAAGAAGCGCGAAGCGGAGGCGCGGGCCTTGCCATCGCGGTCCTGAGTGGCAATGCCAAGCACCATCACATCGCGCATCTGGCCGACCATACGATTGCCAGCGTGGCCGAATTGCCGGCACTTCTGCGGAGCCTGAGCTAGGCGGCAACTGGGCGAGATGGAATCACTTCGCGCCCCGCCGCATTTCAGCCACGGTTGAAAACCCTGCGGAAAACATGGTTTTCAACAGCGGAGTCAGCAGCTTGGGTGCTGTGGAAAAGCTGTGGATAAAGCCATTAACGGCTCATTAACCATGCACGGGCAGGAGTCGGGCAAGGAAGGAATTGCCGACATGACACGGTGTCTGCTGATTGGCGAAGACAATGCCGAGCGCCGCAGGTTGCAGCAGCTACTCGACGGTCTTGGGCTCGACACGGCGCAAGCCGGACAGCCCGAGGAAGCCTTGAAATATTGCAACGACAACGCGCCCGAGGTGGTCATGCTCGCCGCAACAGGTGCTGGACGGGCGCCGAAGAATTTCGTGCGCCACTTGCGGCGCAATGTTCACGGCAAGAAACCCGTGGTGTTCCTCTATGCCGAAACGCCGGATACGGAAATGTTCGGCCAGTGGATTCTGCAAGGCGCCGCCGACGTCCTGATGAATCCGCTCGACCGCGATATCCTGGAGTTCAAGCTGAAACAGGCGGGCGTGATCGCCTGACTGCCGGGGCGTTACCCGCATCTTAAAAGACGTGGTGAACGGAATGTTAAGGCTTGGCTGGCACCCTTGGCCTTCATGCATGTTTCATGGTGCCTGCCTTGAGCGACGAACCCGCAATCGGACTTGATACCGCTGTCCTCCTTGGCGTCATTGAAAACGGCACTGCGGGACAGCGCCTGGAACTCGCCGCCCAACTCGCGGGGCTCCTGGCAAATCCGGAAACCGCTTCTGCCGAACGCGATTCTGTCGTGCCGGTCATCCTCATGCTGGCCGTCGATCCGGTGGCCGATGTCCGCCGCGGGCTCGCCCTCGGGCTCGCGGCGCTTGCCGATCTCAATGCCGACATTCTCTTCTCCATCGTCTCGGATGAAGACGAGATCGCCTTGCCGTTCCTTGCCGCGACACCGGCGCTCAATCACTGGCACATGCTCGCGGTGCTCAGGGTTGGAGACGCGGCGCGCCAATGCACCATTGCCCGGCGGCCCGATATCTCGCCCGAGGCGCTGGCTTATATCGTGCAGTCTTCCGGCCTGCCTGCCTGTCTGGCGCTGCTCGACAATCCCGCCGTCAAATTCCGTGACAAGGAATACCACGCGCTCTATACCCGCTTCGGCCAGGCGCCGGAGATGACCGAACGGCTGCTTTCCTGTTCCGATTTGCCGCTGGATATTCGCGTGCTGCACGCCAAGCGCGCTTCGAACCGGATGCACCAGTTGATGGCGGAGCGCGGCTGGATGCCCGCCAACGACGCCGCCGAGCTGGTGGCCGATGCCGAAGAAACCGCGATCCTGCGTATTCTCGTGGAGGCGGACGAAGCGGAGCTTGCGCGTGTTGTGTCCTTCCTCGTTTCCAAGGCGATGCTGACACCGTCGATCATCGTGCGCGCCGCCTGTCTTGGCGAGATGCGGGTGGTGGCGCGGGCACTGGCGCATCTCGCGGGTGTGCCGCTGGCGAAGGCCCGCGATCAGATGGCGGGCCGGGGCCTCAGCGGCTTCAAGGGGCTACACGGCAAGTCGGGCTTGCCGCAAGGCTGCCAGGGCATTCTGCAGGCGGCCTGCGATGTGGCCCATGACGAGCAGCAGGAAGGCATCGGGCTCGATGCCGAAGGCTTCGGGCGCCGCCTGATCGAGGCCTTGATGACCCGTTACGAGTTCATGCCGCTGAAGGAGCGGGCGAAGCATCTCGAATTCGTCGGCCGCTACGCCCAAGACCGCGTGCGCATTATCGCCAAGCGGCTCAAGGCCGATATCGCAAGAGCGGCTTGACGGCTGCGAAGGACCCTTCGAGGCTCCCCCGGATCAAGTCCGGGGTCGCGCCTCAGGGTGAGGAATACAAAAACCCTCATGCTGAGGTGCCCGGCGCAGCTAGGCCTCGAAGCATCTGTTACAAAGTGTTGTTAGGCGGAGATAAAGAAAGCCCCCTCATCCCCGGCTTCGCCGGACCTTCTCCCGCAAGGGGAGAAGGGAAAAAATGAAAAGCATTTCACTCCGCAGAGAGTAAGGAGAAAGGGTTTGTGTCGCATTTTGCCCCTCTCCCCTTGCGGGAGAGGGTGGCAGCCGAAGGCTGACGGGTGAGGGGTCTGTTGACCGGCGCTCATTCCACCTGGCGTTTCACGCCGCTGTCGATGCCGGGATCGCGGGTGTATTCGGGAGCCGTGGGAAATAGTTCGCAGGATGAATTGTCTTTAACGAAAGAAAACGCCACGCATTTACCGCTGGCCTGACAGCGATCTTCGCAAGTCTTGAAACTTTTGGCACGGGCCACGGCGAAGCCCTTGCCCGGAAACACCTTGCCGCGATAGCGCACCATGGCGGCGGTTGCAGCAGATTTCGGCGGGGCCCTGGTGCCGGATTTCAAGCCGCTAACCGTGCTGGGTTCGAGCAGGGATGCGCGCAAATCTTTTTTCAGGAAACAGACGGAGTCCCAGACATCGAAACTGAAGGCCTCGCAGTCCTTATTGGCAGCGCAGGATTTCTCGCACGCAGCAGCGCTGGCGGTCTTCGATTTGCTGATGAGGCCTCCCGCGAGATTGGTGTTGTTCAGATGCTCCGATTTTGATGCCGTTGCTGCTTTTTGCACTGTCGTGGTGGATTTTCCGGCTTGCGCGCCCTCGATACGCTTTACCTTGGCCAACTTCACACCGTACCCAGCATAGGTTTGAGCGATATTCGGGTCCAGTTTTGCGGCCTTTGCTAGATCGGCTTTGCCATTTGTCGTTCGGCCCAAATGCAATGCCGCGATTCCGCGGCCGTAGAGATAACTCGCAACCGCCGGTTCTTTCTGAAGCGCCGCATCATAGTCAGCCCATGCTTCTTTGAATAAACCTTGCTTGATGCCAACCATGCCGCGGCTGTCCAAATGGTTCGGCTCATTGCTTGAAAGCCTAAGCGCCGTGTCACAGTCAGCGCGTGCAAGGCCAAGGTCCGCTCCAAGTAAGGCACGCGCCAAACACCGGCCGTTGAACGCTTCTGCATATGTTGGATTAAGCCGGATCGCCTCGTCATCGTCCGCGATGGCGCGCACAAAGTCACCTTTTTCTGCGTGGGCATTGCTGCGAAACACATAGGACTCTGCATTTTTTGGATTAAGAGCGATGGCCTTGTCATAGTCCGCAATGGCGCGGTCGTATTCGCCCTTGCTGCTATAGGCAATGCCGCGATTGTTGTAGGCTTTCGCATATTTGGGATTGAGCGCGATGGCCCTGTCATAGTCCGCAATGGCGCGGTCGTATTCGCCCTTGTCATAATAGGCCAAGCCGCGGTTGTAGTAGGGTTTCGCATATTTGGGATTAAGGGCGATGGCCTTGTCATAGTCCGCAATGGCGCGGGCGTATTCGCCCTTGTCATAATAGGCCAAGCCGCGGTTGTAGTAGGGTTTCGCATATTTGAGATTGAGGGCGATGGCCTTGTCAAAATCCGCAATGGCGCGGCCGTATTCGCCCTTGTCATAATAGGCAAAGCCGCGATTGTTGTAGGGTTTCGCATATTTGGGATTGAGCGCGATGGCCTTGTCAAAATCCGCAATGGCGCGGTCGTATTCGCCCTTGTCATAATAGGCAAAGCCGCGATTGTTGTAGGCGGTGGCGACGTTCTTGGCTGTGTCTGTTCCAGCATCGATGATCGCCGTGCAGCCCTGAATGCTGCGTTCAGGTGTTTCGCCCGTGCAATCCGACCAGTTGTCAGCCCGGGCGGATGCCGCAGTCAGGCCTGCCAGCAACACCAGTTGCAAAAGAACGAAGCCGCGCTTCCAGACCGCCATGTGGAATGCCCCAACTGACACCTCGTGGTTTTCAAGCTGCCTGTTTTTTAGACGGGGTTCAAGATGCTTGGTGGGGCGTCGTTCCTTTCCGTTTGCAAGGGGGAAAGCCCCTCTTTTTTCCGTCCTTCCGGTGAAAGCCGGAATCCACTTTCAATCCCTCCCCCTTGCGGGGAGGGATTAAGGGTGGGGGTCGCTCCGGTTTTTCAATAGTGGGCTGGGCGATATCTTCTGCAAGACCACCAAACCCCCACCCGGCGCGGTTCCCGCGCCACCCTCCCCGCAAGTG